>JAPKZQ010000003.1 GCA_026393675.1 Acidobacteriota bacterium
GTCGTTGCGGCAGACCACGCGGACGCCGTCATTGAGTTCCCGCGCAAGGTAGTCGCCGAGCAGGTCCCGGCCACCATGCGCGGCGAGGTACCTGTCCTGCATCGCCAGTTTCCTGGCGGGCTGATTCGGAACGGCCGCCGACGCCCACACCTGGCAGTGCGGATGGGGATTGCTGCAGCCCATGGCGGCGCCCTTGTTTTCGAACACCTGAACGTAGTGCACAAACTCAAGGCGACTTGCCCGCTCGACCTCGTCGGCCCAGGCATCGACAACGGCCCGGATGCCATCGGTCGTCATGCGCGCGATCGTGATGTCGTGGCGCGGCGAGAAACACAGCACGCGACAGCGACCGGGTTGGGGCTCGGCGACGAGCAGGCCATCCAGCCCGCCGCAATCGGGTCTCTGGGCCCGATCAGTGACGTCGCTTGTCTCGTGGCCGGCGTCGACCAGCGCCGGGAAGTCGTTGTCGAAAGCGAACGTCGTAGCGTATGACGGGTTCGGTTTGCCGTTCGCCCTGGCGTTACCCGGGCACAGGTAGCAGGCGGGATCGTAGGACGGCGCCTCCTCGTCCTGCGCCGGTTCCACGTGGCCGAGCCACGGGCGGGCGAGACGGTGCGGCGACACGAGCACCCATTCGTCTAGTAGCGGGTTGTACCGCCGGTGCGGCCCCGCCAGCAGCGATTGGTCAGGCGCATCCATGGCACACGAGCATACACCGGCAGCGCGTCTATAATCCCCCCATGGCTGTCGTCCCTGGACTCACCCGTCTGCTGGCGTCGCGCGACCTCGATGGACATCGGGTTGGCCTGGTCTGCAACCCCGCCTCGGTCGACGCGGACCTGAATCACGCCGCCGATCTGGTCTTCGCGACGCCCGGCGTCACGCTTGGCGCGATCTTCGGGCCGCAACATGGGTTTCGATCCGATCTGCAGGACAACATGATCGAATCCACGCACGCGGCCGACGCCCGGCGCCGGGTGCCGATCTTCTCGCTGTACAGCGAAACGCGCGAGCCGACCGCCGAAATGCTCAAAGGGCTCGATGCGCTCGTGGTGGACCTTCAGGACATTGGCGCCCGCATCTACACGTTCATCTACACGATGGCGAACTGCCTGCGCGCCGCAGCCCGTCACGGCATTCCCGTCATCGTCTGCGATCGCCCGAATCCGATCGGCGGATTGGCGGTTGAGGGACCAGTCCTCGAGCCAGGGTTCGAGTCGTTCGTCGGGCTGTTTCCCATCCCGATGCGGCACGGCATGACGATCGGTGAACTGGCGCGCCTGTTCAACCAGCAGTACGGCATTGGCGCGAGCCTGACCGTCGTGACCATGGAGGGCTGGTCGCGGACGATGTTCTACGACGAGACCGGCCTGCCCTGGGTGATGCCGTCTCCAAACATGCCCACGCTGGACACGGCCGTTGTCTATCCGGGTGCCGTGCTGTTTGAGGGCACACAGCTTTCCGAGGGGCGTGGCACCACAAGGCCATTCGAGTTGCTCGGCGCCCCCTGGATTGACGCAGAAGCGTTCGCGGCCGACATGAACACCCTCGGCGTGCCCGGAGCGCGTTTCAGGCCCGTCGTGTTCGAACCGACGTTCCAGAAACACGCGCGCACCGCGTGCGGCGGCTGCCAGACGCACGTCGTCGACAGGCGCCGGTTCCTGCCGGTGTTGACGGGGGTGGCGCTGCTCTCCCGCTTCTACAAGGCGGATCCGGCCCGGTTCGCCTGGCGCCAGCCTCCGTACGAATACGAACACGAGAAGATGCCGATCGACATCCTGGCGGGGTCAGCAAGCCTGCGTCAGCAGATCGAGGCCGGCGTCGATCCGTTCACGATCGCGGAGAGCTGGACGGCCGAGGTCGACGCCTTCAATCAGATACGGCACCAGTACCTGCTCTACTGATGACGCTCCGCCTCAAACCACTGAGTGCTCTGACCGGTTATCGGCGTCGGACAAATCCCTCCCATTCCGTCATTCCGGCGAACGCCGGAATCCAGTCGTGTACCTCTCTGGATGCCGGCTTGCCACCCCAACGCGGTTGCCGCGTTGGGGACCCCGGCTTCCGCCGGCATGACGATCTCGATGTGACATCCGTTCTCGCCCCGGCGTGACGAAATCTTCCTCCATTACCCGACTGAGCCTCTTTCGTCGCGGCTCGGCCGGGTTATGATGACGCTGCCCCCGGCGGACTTCTCCGCGGTTCCGTAACTCCATTCCCGAGACGAGCGCACATGGCACACCCTGTCACGCCCGGCACCGACGCTCCAGTTCAGCCATTTCCCGGATCGTTCTGGACCGCCAACGTCACGGAACTTTTCGAGCGCGCCGCGTACTACTCGATGGCGAGTTTTGTCGTCATCTACCTCGGCCAGCTCGGCTTCGGGGCGTACTGGCCTTCGACGCTCAATTCGACGCTGTGGTTCCTGGTCTTCTTCCTGCCGATCCTGTCGGGCACGATCGCGGATCAAATCGGCTTCCGGCGGGCATTGCTGATCGCGTTCGTGTTGCTGACGATCGGGTACCTCCTGATGGGGTACCCGGTCTGGTTCGGCGGCAGCACGCTCGCTGCGACAATCGGCAAGGAGGTGACCGCTGGTTCTCGCGATTTCGGGGTGCTGTTCCTCGCGATCCTGCTCATCGGCATCGGCGGCTCGGTGATCAAGCCGTGCATCTCGGGCACGGTGCAGAAGACGGCCGGCGCACGGGCAACGTTGGGGTTCGCGATCTTCTACATGGTCATCAACATCGGGTCGCTGTTCGGACGCGGCACCGCGTTCGTGGTCCGAAGCGGCTCGAGCCTTGGCACCATCCTCGAAGTCGTCGCCATCTGCGGACTGGCGGCGTCGGGTATCGTGTTTCTGGTACACCGCACGACAAAGGCCAACCGGACCCAGAAGGACATCTGGATCGCGACCGCCGGCTTCACGGCGATGGCCGTGGCCGGGGCGTTCCTGGTCGCAAAGATCTATGGCGGTGCAGCCGCCGAACGGGCGGTGGCCGGCGCCGCGAACCTGTCGCTGATTTTCGCCGTTGCGGCGATGGCCTCGATCGTCGCCTTCTTCGTTGTGCTCTTTACCTACCAGGAGCCGGTGGCGGCGACCGCCCCGGCCAAGCCCAGACGCTCGATTGCGCGGATTCTCATCGACATGGTGCTGGTGCTGAGGAGCGGGCGCTTCACGATGTACTTGATTGTGATGACCGGGTTCTACTTCCTCTACAACCAGGTCTACAACGTGCTGCCGTTGTACGTGAAGCGCGTGGTCGAGTCGAACCCCGCCATGGATCTCTACACGGCCGCCAACCCGTTCATCATCGTCTGCTTCCAGCTGATCATCACCAGCACGTGGGGCAAGATGAAGCCCATCCGCTCGATGGTGGCCGGCACCGTGATCATCAGCGTGGCGATGCTCATCAACATCGCGCCGATCTATATGGCGGGCGGGCCGCAGGCGCTGGTCGCCAACTGGCTGCCGATCGCCTCAGTATTCACCATTCTGACGGTGGCGTTGATCGCGCTCGGCGAGCTGTTCACGTCGCCCCGGATGTACGAGTACATTGGGGCGCTGGCGCCCAAGGGACAGGAGGGGTTGTTCCTGGGATATGCCAATCTGCCGCTCGCGTTCGGGGCGATGCTGGGTGGTCCGGTTGGCGCCTACATCTTCAACGACATCATGGCCGCCGGCGCGACGGTCAAGCCCGACGGCCTGCTCGAGCTCGTGCCCGCCAACAACGCCATGGGCTGGCTCATCCTGATGGGCATCGGCTTTGTGTCGGCCGCCTCGTTGTGGATGTTCAACGTCTGGCTCGAAAAGCAGAAGTAGGGTTACGAGCGCGTGACAACCTTGCGCTTCTTATTGGCGAACTCGGGCGCTTCCATCACGCAGGTTCCGAGCACTTTGAATGATCTGGCGAAGGCGCGTGCACCGAGCCGCGAAATCTCGGCCGGGGCCGCGCCAACGTCGGGATAGCCGTCGGCATCGGCTTTCGTGCTGGCGGTTTCCCAATTCTGGAACAGCCGCCCCCAGTCACTCGACAGGACGTCCTTCATCATCCGGTCCGCGTTCATCGGGTACCAGAAGCTGTCGTGGTACATGACGCTGGCGATGTAGGCCCACGGCGCGAGCACGGTCTTGAGGCTCCACTCGATCGGCTTCTTGAGCGGGCCCCAGTAGATCCTGTGCTGCATCCGGGACGCGAACGTCATCTTCTTGAACGGCCCCACAAAGTGCCAGTTTTCGGCGGCCGCCGACTGGTCGCCGACGATCTCGATGTCGCGTGGATCTCCACATCCCAGCCCGGCCTCGTGTGCCAGGCGGATGAACTTGATCGACATCGGGTCCATGCCCATAAGCCGAGCCGCGACCGCGTCAATGGCCACCTGATCCGCGCTCGCCAGGATCACGTTTTTCACCTGCGGCGTCATGCAGCGTGGCCCCGGGCCGTCGCCCGCGAACGTGCCGTCCATCACGGCGAAGACGCCGCGGTGAATCTTCTTCTGGATCATCAGCAGGTCCACGAGCGTTTCGTGGATGACCGGGTGGGTCCAGTGACGCCGCTCGTTCAGCAGTCCGCCAAACGCGTTCTTCATCGCACCGGTCGTCGTTGTGAAGATATGCGTCTTCACGGTCGGCAGATGGATGATGTTCTCGCCGATGAATCGCCGCGGGATCATGAATCCCTGCGGGTAGACCTCATTGAGGCAGAGAAACTTCTTCGTCAAATCGCCGACGGCGTCCTTGATCCCGATCCACTCTTCGTCCTCGTAGAGGTGGATGTTCCTCAGTCCGTGCGCGTCGACGACATTGACCTGCTTGTTCTCACGCTCGCCGAGGTGCGCGTCGATGACGACGGTGCGGTTGTGGCACGCGTGCACCAGCGCCGGATCGTAGCCGTCAGCCTTGAGCGCGCGGATGACGCCATCCAGTTGCCACGGCACCGTTGAGCTGCCTGGAAAGAAGAAGTGCCACGAGATATTGACCTTGAGCGCGGTGTCCGCATCCTTGGCGACGACGTCCTGGTAGCGGGCCAGGTTCATCAGCTCGTGGTAGTCCCTCAGGACAGTCCCGGGGCGCGTACGCAGAATGGCTACAGTCGCTTTGGCCATGGAAACTCTATTGTAGTCGACCGGGCGGCGCGTCAGGAAATGGCATCGTCTGACACGCGAACGAGCAACTTGCCGGTGTTCGCGCCGTCGAAGAGCCGATTGATTGCGATCGGGGCGTGTTCGAGGCCGTCGACGATGTCAGTGCGATAGCGCAGCAGGCCCTTGGACATCCACGTTCCAAGCGCAGCGAACGCCTCCGGGAATCGGGTCGCGTAGTCGAGGATGATGAAGCCCTCGATCCGCGCCCGCTTGATGAGCACGTTACCGAAAAAGCGGGGCCCTGGCGGCGGCACGGGTTCGTTGTACTGGGAGATGAGACCGCAGAGCGCAATACGCGCGCGCTCATTGATGAGTGCCAGCACCGCGTCGAGAATCTCGCCTCCGACATTCTCGAAGTACACATCGATCCCGTTCGGACAGTGCTGCCGCAACCGCCGGAGGACGGATTCGCGTTTGTAGTTGATCGCGGCATCGAAGTGGAGTTCGCCGGTCAACCACTGGCACTTGTCATCACTGCCAGCGATGCCCACAACGCGGCAGCCGAGAATCTTGCCGATCTGACCGACAAGTGAGCCCACCGCGCCGGCGGCACCAGACACGACAATCGTCTCACCCTCCTTCGGCCGGCCGATATCGAGCAGGCCGAAGTACGCCGTCGCCCCGATGTAGCTGAAGACGGCCGGGTAAGCGTCGAGTGGAATGCCGGGCTGAGGCTCGAACCGCGTGACCGCGGCTCCGTCGACCACGCTGTACGCCTGCCAGCCGAGCATGCCCTGCACGTAGTCGCCAGGCCTGAGCGCCGCGTGACGTGACGCCTCCACGATGCCGAGGCCAAAGCCGCGCATGACGCTGCCGAGCGGAATCGGCGGCAGATAGGTCGCGGTGGCATTGGCCCAGCCGCGATTGGTCGGATCCAGCGACAGGTACACGACGCGCACGAGCACCTGGCCGTCGGCCGGATCCGGAACCGGCTCTTCGGCCCACTGAAAGTCCTCTGGTTTGAATGTCCCTTGCGGCCGGGCCGCCAGTTTCCACGCGCGATTGATCAGCGTCGCCATGCCGCTCCTCTGTCCTTCGATTCATGATCTCGACGATGAATGCATTCACTCAGGACATAGTGCTGAGCGAGCACTTTCGCCGGGTGGCCTTCCAAGAATATGCAGCCGTCATTGCGAGTCGAAGCACTATGCCTTGATCGTCTCGAGGCCGTGGGCCTTCGGACCCTTTTCGCTGCGCCACAACAACCACGCGAAGAAGAGGCCGAAGAAACCAAGACACGAGAAGATCCACATGCCGAGGTGGTAGCCGCCAGGGTTCGAGGCGCTCGCGCCCGCGTAATCGTTGGCCCACCCGATAGTCAGGTTGAATCCCGCGAGGCCGATGTTCTGGATGAGCGTCATCAACCCGTACGCCGTGCCGAGCTTGTTCTCCTCGACGACGTAGGCAACCGACGGCCACATGATCGCGGGGATGAGCGAGAAGGCAATGCCCATCACGGCCATCGGCACGTAGAGCGGGATCGACGAGTAAGCCATCACGAGGTAGACCGGGATGAGCAACAGCGACCCGAACATCATGAACAATGATCGTTTGCCGATCTTGTCCACCATCAGGCCGAACAGCGGCGTGCAGATCATGGCGAACAGCGTGAGCATGCTCGACAGGAACCCGCCCGTCTCGCGCGAGACGCCGTGCGACGCCATGAAGAACTTCACCGCGAAGGTCTGGAACGGGAAGATGCCGGAATAGAAGGTCACGCATAGGGCGACGATGCACCAGTAGGACCAGGTAAAGCGGAAGATGTCGCTGAACACGACCTTGTCGGTGGAGCCGGCCGCGCCGAGCGCGTACTTCCGGTCCGCATTGATCTCGAGCAGCCAGTAGAAGATGGCGCCAGTCACGCAGAAGGTGCCGAACGCGACGCTTATCAGCAGCGGCTTGCGCCAGTCGTCAAACGCCCAACTCGCCCAGGATGGGGAGTTGAGGGCCGCAAACGAACCGAGTCGCGCAATCGTCAGGTTGATGCCGAAGGCGAAGCTCAGCTCCTTGCCCTTGAACCACTTCGCGATGGCCGTCGTCACGGCGACGATGAGCGATTCGGCGCCGAGGCCGAAAATGAGACGGCCCGCGGCCATGACCGCCAGGGTGCGCGAATCGGCCGCCAGGCCGAAGGGGCCTCCCAGTGTCGCCGCGAGCGACTGCAGCGCGCCGGTGTCGGCCATAGCCGTTGTGGCAGCCCCGATAAGGCAGAGCGTGCCAAACGCCAGCGTCGCCTTGCGGGTGCCGACACGGTCGATGATGAAACCGCCGATGAGCACCATGAACACGTTCGGGATGCTGTAGATCGCCTGCAGCAGGCCGATGTTCGCATCGGAGAAGCCCAATTTGGCCGTGAGGACATCGGCCATCGGGCTGATGCAGTCGTAGACGTAGTAGTTGCCGAACATCGCGAGGCTGATGAAGACGAGCACCAGCCAGCGATAGGCGCGCGGCGGCTGCGGGCGCGCGGACGTTACGGACCGATCAGTCATCAAGAGCCTCGCTCCACCTAATTCTTCAGCGCCGCCAACTCCTTCGCCGACTCGGCTTCGATGTCCTTGTGCAGACTGTTCCCGTGCGCATCCATCGTCACGATCACCGGGAAGTCCTTGACGTGCAGGTGCCACATCGCTTCGGGCACACCGAACTCGAAGAGCGACACGCCATCGACGCGCTCGATGCACCGGGCGTAGAACTGCGCCGCGCCGCCAATCGCGCTCAAGTAGACCGCGCCGCACTCCTTCAGGGCGTCGAGCGTCTTTGCGCCCATGCCGCCCTTGCCAATGACGGCGCGCACGCCGAACTTGCGAATGACGTCGGCCTGGTACGGCTCCTCGCGAATGCTGGTGGTCGGCCCGGCGGCGTTCATCTTCCACATATCGCCGTCTTTCACCGCCACTGGTCCGCAGTGGTAAATCACCCCGCCGTTCAGATCCACCGGCGGGTTGTTCTTCGCCAGGTATGCGTGCACCGAGTCGCGGCCCGTGAACATGCGGCCGTTGAGCAGCAGGACGTCGCCGACCTTGAGCGAGCGGACCTGCGCCTCGGTGAGCGGCGCGGTCAGCACGACCTCGCGCCCCGTCCGCTTGAACCCGGCCTGATCCGCCATCGGCGCGATCGGGCTCGACGGATCGCGATACTGCCACCGCTTGATCGCGCCGGTGGTCGCGTCCATCACCACGCCGAGCCGGCGGAACGCCCAACAGTCGTACGCGATCGACACGAAGAAGCAGGCCGGCAGACGATTGAGCGCCGCGATCTTGCAGCCGATGAGCGTCGTCTTGCCGCCGAACCCCATCGTGCCAACGCCGAGCCGGTTGACCGTGCCCATGATGTTGGCTTCGAGCTCCGCGAGTTGCGGATCCGGGTTCACATCGTCGAGCGTCCGGAACAGCTGCGCCTTCGCCTCCGCGTAGCTGCTGGTGCGATCGCCGCCAATACACACGCCGACGGCCCCAGGCGCGCACCCCTTGCCCTGTGCCTGCCACACGGCGTGGAGGATGCACTTGCGGACGCCCTCGAGATTCCGGTCCGCGCGCCCGAGATTCGCCAACTCGACCGGCACCGCATACTGGGCGTTGCAGTTCTCGCAACCGCCACCCTTGAGCAGCAGCTTGACCTCAATCTCGTTGGCCGACGCCCACTGATTGAAGTGGATGACGGGCGTGCCGGGGCCGAGGTTGTTGCCGGAATTCTTGCCAGTGATTGAATCGACCGAGTTCGGACGCAGTTTCCCGCGCCTGGTGGCCTCGACAATCGCCCTTCGAACTTCCTCGGCCATCCACAACTGGTCCGCCTCTCGCGGCACGTGGATCTCGAAGGTCGGCATGCCGGTGTCCTGGCAGATCGCGCCTTCGACGTCGGCAGCCTGATCGATATTGACGTTGATGATGCACAGGGCCTGGCCGGCACGCGTGTCGGCGGGTTCCAGATCGGTTGCGGCTTTCATGGCCGCGCGAACGTCGGGAGGCAGTTCAGACGACGTTTTGACGATGAGTTCAAGCATGCTCGAAAAGAATTCTGCTAACATGACGCCAGAGTATATACCGATTCCATATGATGGATTAACCCGTTCATGTTCAGCAGGATACGGCTCGCGGCGGCGTTGTGTGCCGTGGCGCTTTTCGCCACCGAGGCGGGGCACCTCGGTGCGCAGGGCCGGGTGCGGCATGGCCGCTTGTTCGCGCCCCAGGATCTTGGCCTGCTCGAGGGGCCCGACCGCGATCTCTGGCAGATGCCGGGACCGATCATGGATGCGCTCGGCATCGCCGAAGGGTCGATCGTGGCCGACCTCGGAGCGGGCGGCGGCTGGTTCACGATTCGCCTTGCTCGGCGCGTCGGTCCCAACGGAAAGGTCTACGCCGAGGATATCCAGCGCCTGATGCTGGAAGCGACCCGGCGTCGCATCGCCCGCGAGGGTCTTCGCAACGTGGAACCGGTGCTTGGGACGGAATCAGATCCGAGGCTGCCGGCAGGCAAAATCGATGCGGTCCTGGTGGTTGACACGTACCACGAGATCAACGACCCCGTGCCGTTGCTCCGGAACCTCGCAAAGTCGCTGAAGCCGCAAGGACGCGTTGGCGTCGTGGATTTCCGGAAGGATGGGTGGGGCCCTGGCCCGCCGCTCGAGGAGCGCGTGGACCCGGATCTCATCGTGCGCGATGCGGAAGCGGCCGGATTGAAGCTGGCACGGCGAGAGACGTTTCTCCCCTACCAGTTCTTCCTGATCTTCGTGAGGAAGTAATCGGGCGGCGCGTGCGCGTGCGCCGCCCGCAAGGCTAGCGCCCGAGCACCTTCCAGACGCCCGGCAAGACGCTTGCGGCGATGAGGAGCTTGACCAGATCGGCAGCGACAAACGGATAGAAGCCGGCCGCGAGCGCGGCAGCGAGCGCGCCACTACCCATCGCCGGTGCGAACTGCAGCGTGAGCGTCGACACCCCGCCAGCAAAGATGATGGCGAGACCAGCGGCCATGGCGGCCACTGAGGTCAGGTAACGGCGATCGAATCCGCGCTCAGCGAGCAGGCCAGTCACCAACGCCGCGAGCGGGTAGCTGAGCAGGAACCCGCCGGTCGGGCCAAACAGCCTCGCGATGCCGTGTGGAAGTACCGGCGACGCGGCAAACACCGGCAACCCGGCAACGCCGGCCGCCAGGTAGAGGATCTGGCTGGCGACACCCAGCCGGGAACCGAGGGCCGCCGCGCCGAGCAGCACGATCATGGGCTGCAGCGTCAGCGGCACCGGCGTGAACGGCAACGGGATGCTGACCTGGGCTGCGGCCGCGGTCAGCACGGTGATGAACAGAACACTGGCCACCCGGATGGCGCGCGAAGACGGCAACGCCAGTCGGTCAGTCAGTGAATACAGCAGAGATGCATTCGTCATGTCAATCCGGATTCTAGCGTATGAAGAAGGCACTGACAATCGCCGGGAGTGATTCGGGCGGCGGAGCAGGCATCCAGGCCGACCTCAAGACGTTCGCCGCGCACGGGGTCTGGGGCACGAGCGCGATTGCGGCCATCACCGCTCAGAACACGCTCGGGGTGACCGCCGCGCTCCCGCTCCCTTGCGACATCATCACGGCGCAGATCGAGGCCGTCACGAGCGATATCGGCGTCGACGCCGTCAAGACCGGTATGCTCGCCACCACCGCTATCGTCGAAGCCGTCGCCGCCGCGGTGGCGCGGTTCACGCTGGTCAATGTCGTCGTAGACCCGGTGATGGTGTCGAAAAGCGGCGCCGTCCTGCTGGCTGGCGACGCGGTGGATGCTCTGCGCAGACAACTGCTGCCGCGGGCGACCGTGGTCACGCCGAATACGGAGGAAGCGGAGGTGCTGACCGGACTCACGATCCGGAGCGTGGACGACAGCCGGCTGGCGGCGCGCCTGATTCACGACATGGGCCCCGCGGCCGTCATCGTCAAAGGCGGGCATCTTCCAACGGCCGACGTCGTGGATGTGCTGTTTGATGGCCAGGATCTGCTGGAGTTTCGCCACGTGCGCGTGCCGGGGACAAACACGCATGGTACCGGATGCACGTTCGCGGCTGCCATCGCGGCGAACCTGGCACTCGGCAAGACGATCGCGCAAGCCGTTCCGCTCGCCCAAGCATACGTGGAGGGGGCGATCCGCCACGGCGCCGCAGCCGGCCGGGGTGTGGGCGTCCTGAATCACTTCTGGAACGGCGCAGCAAAGCTATACTGAAGTGTTGACTCCAATGCCGCCGACGCTGCTGAGTATCACACGCGACGAACTGGACCTTGCGGCGCTGGTGCGTCTGGTCACCGAGAGCGGCGACCAACCGCCGGGCCGGCATGGAGCGATCGTGACGTTTCTCGGGACAGTCCGGGGCGAGAACCTCGGCCGGCGCGTCGTGGAGCTGGAGTACCAGGCCTACGAGCCCCTGGCCGTGCGCGCGTTTGAGATCATTGCCGCCGAGGTCGCCGACACCTGGCCCGAGGCGAGGCTGGCGCTGCATCATCGGATTGGGACGCTGCGACCGGGCGAGGTCAGCGTCGCGATCGCCGCGGCGTCGCCGCATCGCACAGAGGCGTTCAAGGCCTGCCGCTACGCGATCGAGCGCGTGAAGCAGATCGCGCCGATCTGGAAACGTGAGGTTTTTGAAGGCGGCGAGGCGTGGATCGAGAATGCAACGGCCGATCCCTCCGATTCGGCGGCTCGGCAGGCTGCCAGCGAGCGCGCATGCAGGTAACGATTCGATTGTTCGCGCGGCTGCGCGACATCGCTGGTACAGCCGATCTGGTGCGTGACGTGCCTGAAGGCGCCACCGTGGACACGGCATGGCAGGCCCTCGCCACCGAGTTTCCGGCGATGGCGCCGCATCGCGCATCCCTGTCGGCCGCTGTCAACGCGGAGTACGCGCAATTCACCCGGGCGCTGGCCGATCGGGACGAGGTGGTCTTTCTGCCGCCGGTGTCGGGGGGATGAGGATCGGATTGTTGTTGATGTCAGGTGCTCCACATGCTGGATAAGCTGAATTCCATCGAAGCGAGATACGAGGACCTGCTCGTGGCGCTGGGGACGCCCGCGGTGCAGTCAGACGCGACCCAGTACCGGACCAACGCGAAGGCACTGGCCGAGATCGAGCCTGTCGTCGAGCGTTTTCGCGAGTACAAGAGCGTCACCTCGCAGATCGCGCAGGCGGAAGAACTCGCGAAGACCGATGACGCGGAGATGCGGGCACTGGCGCTCGAAGAATTGCCGCCGCTCAAGGCACGAGCGGAAATCCTGATCGCGGAGATCAAGGCGCTGCTCGTGCCCAAAGACCCGAACGACGCGAAGAACGTCGTCCTGGAGATCCGAGCGGGCACGGGCGGCGACGAGGCGGCGCTGTTTGCCGCCGAGCTGTTCCGGATGTACAGCCGATTTGCGGAACGGCAGGGCTGGCGTATCGAAGTCCTGTCGACCAGCGAGAACGGCATCGGCGGCACCAAGGAAGTGGTCGCGAGCATCGAAGGCAAGCTGGTCTACAGCCGGTTGAAGTACGAAAGCGGCGTGCACCGGGTTCAGCGGGTTCCGGCAACCGAGGCGAGCGGCCGGATCCATACGTCGACCGCGACGGTGGCCGTGCTGCCGGAGGCCGAGGAGGTCGACGTCGCCATCGAGGCGAAAGACCTCCGCGTTGACACGTTCTGCTCGAGCGGTCCCGGCGGCCAGAGCGTCAACACGACGTACTCGGCGGTGCGGATCACGCATCTCCCCTCGGGCCTGGTCGTCTCGCAGCAGGATGAGAAGTCGCAGGTCAAGAATCGGTCGAAGGCCATGAAAGTGCTGCGAGCGCGACTCTACGAGATGGAGATGCGCAAGCAGCAGGCGGCGATCGCCAAGGACCGGCGCAGTCAGGTCGGCACCGGCGAGCGTTCCGAGAAGATCCGGACGTACAACTACCCACAAAGCCGGATTACGGATCATCGGATCAACTTCACGACACACCGGTTGACCGATGTGCTGGACGGCAACGTGACCGAACTGATTGACCAGGTCGTCACGTATTACACGGCCGAGCAATTGAAGGACGTCACGACGGTCGGGGAATAGCCGGACGGGAGTCGGGGTTCGGGATTCGGGAGTCGGTAGTCAGTAGTCGGTAGCCAGTAGACGGTAGCGGGACGATATGGGTCAGCAGCAAGAAGGAACTGGGCAGGGTATCTAGCACTGGAGGCCGGGTCTTCAGACCCGGCGATCACCGCCGTCGGGGCGTGTTTCACCACACCCGAGAAGGCTCGAACGGATGAACGCCACCGACACGCTGCACGCGATCATCTTGGATGCCCGGAGGCGCCTCGAGCGCGCCGGCATCGAACCGGCCGAGGCCGCGCTCGACGCGGAGCTGCTGGCGCGACATGCGCTGGGTGGATGGGAGCGAGGGCAACTGCTCGCCAACTGGCGTGAGCCGGCCCCGGCGGGGTTCGTTGAACGGTTTGACCCGCTCGTTGAGCGTCGCGAACGCCGGGAACCCACCGCATACATCACGGGACACCGCGAATTCTGGGGCCTCGAGATCGACGTCGAGCCCGGCGTGCTCATCCCGCGGCCCGAAACCGAGTTCATCATCGAGGAGGCCCTGGCTCGTCTCACTCCGCTTGCCGAATCCCGACCGAATGGCCGTGTCCTGCGTATCGCCGACATTGGCACCGGCAGCGGCTGTCTTGCCATCGCGCTGGCGCGCTGGCTGCCTTCGGCCCACGTGATTGCCACCGACATGTCGGCCGCCGCGCTCGCCATCGCCGCCAGGAACGTCGTCCGACACGACGTGCAAGACCGCGTGACGCTCGTGCGCTGCGATCTACTGGACGCGACGGCCGGCCCGTTCGACCTCATCGTGTCGAACCCACCATACGTCCCGGCTGCGGATCTGGCATCACTTCAGCCCGAGATCCTCGACTATGAACCGCGGCTCGCGCTGGAGGCGGGACAAGATGGCCTCGACCTGATTCGCCGGCTCGTGCCGATGGCCGCCAGCCGGCTGGTGCCGGGCGGGTGGCTCGTCTTCGAGTTTGGCCATGGCCAGGCGACCAGCGTGCGGGAGATCATCGCAGCCGATGCGCGCCTGGCAGTGGTAGCATTGCGCGACGATCTCGCGGGCATCCCGCGCACCGCCGTCGCCTGTCGAACCCGGAGTGGCCTATGAGCTGCCTGTTCTGTCGCGTGGTCAGTGGCGAAATACCCGCCAAGAAGATCTACGAAGACGACGCCCTGGTGGCGTTCCACGACATCAATCCGCAGGCGCCCGTCCACTTTCTGATCGTGCCGCGCAAGCACATCGCCACGCTCAACGACGTGACGCCAGATGACGAACCACTGATCGGCATGATGCTCACCCGGGCTGCCGCACTCGCCCGCGAACTGGGTCTCGCGGAGCGGGGCTATCGCGCGGTGTTCAACTGCAACAGCGAGGCCGGCCAGACGGTGTTCCACATCCACCTGCACCTGCTCGGTGGACGTCCGATGCTCTGGCCTCCGGGCTAGAAGGGCACGGCATGCCGTGCCCCTGCGGCGCCGCAGTCAGCGCTTCAAGCCGGATCGCAGTTCGTCCAGCTTCCGCTGGAGGCCCAGCAGATCTCGCTTTATTTGGAGCAGTTCCGAATCGTCGGTCGACTTCATGCCTACCTCGATCTTCTTCTGGATAGCGGCCATCCGCTCCTGAAGAAGCATGATCTCCGCCTGGACGCTTTTCATCATCCTCTGTGTCATCAGTTGCGCTTCCTGCTCGGCGCTGATGTTCGCTTGGCGCAGCTTGAGCTGTTCCTCGTGCCGCAGCTTCAGGATCTGATACTGCGTCTGCAAGTCCCGAATGTCCCCCGAGAAAGGCTGGCCGCGTTCTACTCTCGCCTGAAATTCAGCAAGCCGCCTTTCCGCCGCCTCCATCTCGATCCTGGTCTCCTCTAGACTGCCCATCGGCCTTTCTTTTGCGACTTGCGGGCGATCGGAGGCCAACTGGCTCGCACCAGTGACATCGAGTTGCTGTTTCAGCTGCTCGATTCGTTGGCGCAACTTGAGGTGCTCTGGGCTCTCGCGAGAGACCACTCCCGCCTTGATCCGCTGCTCCAAGGCCACGAACCGCTCCTCCAGAACCGCCTTCTCACGTTGGAGGCTGTCCCGTGTCCGCTCTCGCGACTCGATGCTGCCCGCTTGCGGCCTCGCTACCGGCGCCCCCGTCACGTTGGACTGGCCGAAGACGGTCGTCAACTGCTTGCGGCTCGATTCGACGAGGGCTGCCTGGTCGGAGAACTCACGCACGACTCGCTGGTAGGCGGCGAGAGCCTGCTCACGCTTGCCGGCCTTGCGGGAACACTCGGCCAGGCGGTACAGCGCCGCGGCCGCCGTCTTTCGTTCCTCGTCGAACTGGGCGACGATCGCCTGGTATGCCTCGATGGCCTTGGGCAGGTTCTGGTTGACCTCCTCCTGCACGATCCCCTTGCGAAGTTGGTCGGACAGCCGCTCTTGCGCGCCGGCGAGCGCCGACGCCCCGACGAGCATCGCGACGGTCAAAAGGGTCTTCATGACGTGCCTCCCTGGTGGTCTGTCGGAGGGTACCGCTCCGCATCGCTCAACCACCAACCTCATCCTGCGGCGGCTGCCAATGGCAATTGTCATGGTTCTGCAAAAACAAGAGGCTCCGTCACCCTGGCGGAAGCCGGGGTCCACAGCGCGGCAACCGCGGCGGGGTGTTCTCCGGGATCCAGAGAGGCACACGGCTGGATTCCGGCGTACGCCGGAATGACGAAGGTGAAATTGCGCCCCTCCTCATGCTTCGTCCTGAAGAGGAGGCGACTCCAGCCGGTATCCCACGCCATGAACCGTCGTGATCCACCGAGGCTTCTCTGGGTCGGCCTCAATCTTGCCCCGAAGGACGGCAATGTGCGTGTCCACTGTCCTCGTTGTCGGAAACGCCGTGTAACCCCAGGCCCTATCCAGAAAGCGCTCGCGCGTCACCGGCTCCCCACGCGACTCGGCCAGCACTCGCAGGATCGAGTACTCCCTGGCCGTCAGTTGAATCGAACGACCGCCCCGGCGGGCCGATTGCTTCACCAAGTCGATGACGACGTCGCCGAGCGTGAGCGTCTTGGGTGTCCCGGCGCCCCGCGTCGCACGGCGCAGTAGCGCGCGCACCCGCGCAAGCAGTTCGTCGGTGCTGAACGGCTTCACGAGGTAGTCGTCGGCGCCGGTGTCGAGTCCGGCGACCCGATCCTCCACTTGTCCCCTGGCGGTCAGCATCAGCACAGGCACCACCACCGCCACTCTCCGCAGTTCGGTACAGAACGCGAGGCCATCGAGCTTCGGCATCATGACGTCGAGCAGAATGAGGTCCGGCTTCTCGTCCAGCGCCAGCGCCAATCCCGCCTGCCCGTCTGCTGCACACAACACGCGGTAGCCGTCCGCTTTCAGGATGTCCTCGAGCGCCATGCGCATCGGCGCCTCATCCTCGATGACGAGGACGCGTGGACCGAGCGCGGTATGACTCGAAGGCCTGGGTCTGTCGCTCATGACGCGGGCTCCGCGGGAACGGGAAGCTCGATCGTGAAGCGGCTGCCCGATCCGGGGCTGCTGCGCACCACCACGCGGCCGCCGTGGGCCTCGGCGACGTGCTTCACGATGCTGAGGCCGATCCCGATGCCCTGCGTCTCGCGGCGCAATTCGGACCCGCGTCGGTAGAACGGCTCGAAGATCCGCGTCTGCTCGTCGGCCGGAATGCCAGGGCCGTGGTCGGTCACAAAGAGGCGGACCCGGACCGGCCTTCGCGTGTCGCTGGTCGCCTCGTCGGCATCAACCTCGAGGCCGAGGAGCACGTCGGCGCCGGCCGGCGAGTGCTTGATCGCGTTGTCCACCAGGTTGACAAGAGCCTGCTGGAGCGCCTCGCGATCGACGGACATCTGGGGCGGCTCGGCGTCGTCGGTGGCCGTCTGGCACACGAGGCTCACGTGTCGCTGCGCGGCGTACGGCCGCATCACATCGGCGGTCTGCACGACGAGCGCCGGAAGATCGGCCGGCTCGAACGAGTACTGGCGCCGCCCGCGATCGATCCGGGAGAAGTCCAGCAGGTTCTCGACAAGCGATGACAACCGCCTGCATTCCTGGCCGATGACGCGGAGGTATTCCTGCCGGCGCTCGCCCGGTTCGATGGTGCCTCGCTCCAGGCTTTCCGCCATCAGCGTGACCGAGGCGATCGGGGCGCGCAGTTCGTGCGACACGCTTGCCACGAAGTTGGACTTCATCTCGCCGAGACGGCGCTGCCGCTCGAAAGCCCGCCAAGCGCCGACAAGGCCGCCAAACGCGGCGAGCGTCGCTGTGAAGACCAGCCCGATGGCCATCCATAACCGTACCCTGTAGCTCGCGTACAACGCGTTGGCATCCGCCAGTTCGAGGATGACGGTGAAGGCGTGGCCTCCCGGCACACCGCTCAGCCGGACGGCGCCGCCCGGTGCCTGGGAGCGCAACGGAATCGCCTGGGGCGCAATGCGAAACAGCTCACCGGCGAACGTGGATACCGCGTCGGAAGGCACGGCCAACGGCAGCGCAATCTGCCCAGATGCCGAAGCCAGTTCAACGGGATGTTCGGTGGCTGGCATCGCGCGGCCCACGCGCCAGGCGTGGTCCTCGAGCCGGATCGTCGCTGCCGCGTACTTCGGCACGTCGTCGCGGTCGGACGCCGCCGCCTGGAAGACGCGCTCCAACCGGCGCGCGGAAACCAGCGTGATCTGATAGGCGGAACGGCGGGGGACAGCGGTCCCTTCGTCGATTGCGACGAGTGGGTGTATGAGCGCCAACCACGCGCCGTTCCCTGTTTCGATCCATGCCGCCGTGGGGCGCACGGCGTCGATGCGCAATTGCCGCAGGAGATCGAGCGCAAGCTCGTTGGCCGCCCAGCGTCTGTTGATGCCGGCCATCGTCATGTTGCCGGCCGCGACACGGGTGGCGTCTTCGAGAATCAGTTTCGTCAGCAACGATGGGTGCTCGACGATTCGCCGTCTCAGATCCTGAAGCAGCACATCGGGCATCCCGCCGACACGCAGGTGCCTCAGGGCCAGCAGCAGCGCGAGGTCCGAGAGCGGCGTGCCCGATTCGCTCGCGATGCCGGCCGACCGGTTGGCGAGGTCCAGCAGCCGCTCGGTGGCTTTCGACAGGGTGTCCCGATTGACCTCCGCCCGAACCAGGATCCATTCCGCGTTGACTCGCGCAGCGCTCGACGCACCGGCCAGCGACGCCACCGCGCGACGAAGAGTCGCGAGATCCACATCCGCGGGCACGTCGGCGACGACCCGCCACGCGCGAGCCTGGGAGGGGGTGAGATCGCGGAGCCAGTCTGGCGGCGAAAGCGCCGACAGATAGTCGAGCGGTACGCGAATCCGACCATCGACAACAAGACCGCAGAGTGGCCCGCCGTCGCCCGCATCCGCCGGCGGAGCCTGCGCCTCGATGTCGCCCCCCGAACAAGCGGAGGCCACGAGCGCGGCGAGTTGGCTTTCCGCACGCGCTCCCCAGCGACGCGCGAGATCAGTGGCCAGCACAGCAGCATTCCGCCGGGCGTCCTGTTCAATCGATGCGCGATCCTGCCTCAGGGAGTACAACGCCGTCACCGACAGGATCACGACTGGAGGCACGATAAGCAGGATTTGCCACACGAATCTGGCGTCGTGCCGACGGCCTGGGATCGAGCGCGAGCGGACCATCGAACGGAGGATAGCACGCGGCAGCGGGGTCGCGACGAAGCGCGATGCGACCGCAAGGGCTGCCTAGGTGATCCCTATAAAGGCTGGTGGGTATTGGTAAGCAGGTAGCGGCCGTGCTGCCGATCCGCGTGGAGTTCGAAATCAACCACCTTGTACCCACGCGGGAGGTAGTGGTTGAAGATCTCCCGGGTGCCGAGGCGCCAGGCGTGGGCGAGGCCCGGATCGCCAGTCAACATCTCGGTGAATCCACCGGGAATCGCCACAGTCAGCCATGGCGCGTCCGCCCCGAGCGTCACGCCTCCACATCCGACCCATCGGCCGCGCGAGTTCAGGACGTTCACGAGCGGCGCGCGATCCCAGCTCTCTCTCCGTGACGCTGCGCCGCTGGCGGTCTCGTCGCGAGCGACAATCGCCTGCTCGACCCGTGGCGTGCGCATCCACCACTGCGCGATAAAACGGTCGGTTGGATTGCCCCGGTGTAGAACGCTGCTCGACTCGCCATAAACGTTCTCAACGTAGTCCTCGACGATCACGCCCAGGCGGCGAAAGTTGAGGTGGGCGTTGACGGCCTGCAGCGGATCGTACGTCCACTCCATCAACTCGAGACCCATCTCGATCGCGACGCGGCGCTGTTCAAGCTTGAGCTCGCGGCCCACACCGGTGCCGCGGTACTCGGGCAGCACGCCCAGCATGTGCGACCACTGCGTGGGCCGGCCGTCCTTGATCCCGGCAATCGAATACACGAACGCCACCAGGGCGTCGCCGTCGAAGGCGCCGAGCAGGATGCCGCCGCGCTTCAGCGTGATTACGAACATCGGGATGCCGACCGCGTCCTCCGGATCGCCGTACCCCCAGATCTCGCCCTCCAGAGCCATCACCTGTCGAAACTCATCGAAGGTATGGAGGGAGCGGATCGTCATGCCCGGATGTGGCGACTGAGTCCTTCGATTCATGAATTCGGCAACGAATTAGTTCGCTCAGGACTTAGTGCTGAGCGAGCATGTTTCACCGGATCGCCTCGCAGCAACACGCTACCGTATTTGCGAGTCGAAGCATTCAGCCATTCGACATCACTCCACGCGGGGATCCGGATCCGGGTCGAGACAGCACGAGATCCGGCAACTCCACCAGCGACTGGATCACCGGCACATCCTCGTAGCCCGGACCGAGCGAGCGCTGGAGAGGGCTTGACAGGCCGTCGCCCGATCGGCGAACCAACACGGCGCGCATCCCGGCCCGGCGCGCGCCCTCGATGTCGTGTTTCACGCTGTCGCCAACCATCACGGCGTCGCCAGGGGCGACATCAAGCGCGGTCAACGCCGCGTCGAAGATGGATCGATGGGGCTTGAGGAAGCCGTGCTCAGCTGACGACACCGCCGCCGAAATGAGGCCTCCGAGCGCAAAGTGCGCCGCGAATTCATCGAGCGGTCGCTGGGTGTTCGAGATGAGGCCGATCCGGAGCCCCGCATCCGCCAACCTCCTCAGCACCGGCTCGACGTCGTCGTACAGAAAGAAGTGATGGCACTCCGCCCATTCCTCGTAGATGTCACGCGCCGCATCCTGCGTGGCCGGGCCCGTGCCTCCCATGTGTTCGATGATGCTCCGCGTATAGTCGACGAACAGTTGCGCGTCGTAATTGTGTGCCTTGACTTCGTCGAGGATGGGCGCCGAATATGCGACCGCCGCACGGAAGCGCGACGGATCCACCCGCACGCCGTGCCGCGCGCAGAAGAACTCGTAGCCCTGGCCCTGGAGCGTTGGCCCCGGGTAGATCAGGGTGAAGTCGACGTCGAAGAAGACCGCGCGCGTCATGTCGTCGGAACCGCGTTCATTATACGAGCAGAACGGGGACGGGCTAGAATACGGGATCAATCATGTCCGACTGGAAAGCCACTCTCAATCTGCCCAAGACGGGCTTCCCGATGAAGGCCAACCTGCAGGCCACCGAGCCGCAGATGCTGGCGCACTGGGACGCCATCGACCTCTACCGCAAGCTTCGCGACAAGCGCCGGGGCGCGCCGGTTTTCATCCTGCACGACGGCCCGCCGTACGCGAACGGCGATATCCACCTCGGCACCGCGCTCAACAAGACGCTCAAGGACATTGTCGTGCGGTCGCGCTCGATGATGGGCTTCGACTCGCCGTACGTCCCGGGATGGGACTGCCACGGCCTGCCCATCGAGCTGAAGGTCGTCCGGGAGCTTGGCAAGCGGAAGGCGGAGATGAGCGTCGCCGACCTGCGCCGCGCGTGCCGCGAGTACGCGACCAGGTTTGTCGGCATCCAGCGCGAGCAGTTCAAACGCCTCGGCGTGATGGGCGACTGGGACGATCCGTACTTGACGATGGACTTCCGCTACCAGGCGGCGATCGTGCGGGCGCTCGGGCGGTTCGTCGAGCGGGGCATGGTCTACAAGGGCAAGAAGCCCGTGCACTGGTGCATTCACTGCCGCACGGCACTGGCCGAAGCCGAGGTGGAGTACGAGAACCACACCTCGCCGTCGATCTATGTCGAGTTCCAGCTCATGGACGAGTCGCGCGCGGAGCTTGGCTTGCGCGTGCCGGAGCTGAACAACCGCGCCGTGTCCGCGCTCATCTGGACGACCACGCCATGGACGATTCCGTCCAACCTCGCGCTGGCGTTCCACCCCGAGGCCATGTACGCCGCGTACCCGTTCGAAGGCCGGGTGGTCATCGTCGCCGAAGCGCTGGCTGATCAGCTGTCCAGCGAGCTGGGGCGGCCGTTTGTCCATCCGGTCGCGCGCATGCCAGGCACGGCGTTCGAGCACCTCCGGTTCCGGCATCCGCTCTACGATCGCGGGTCGCTCGGCGTGCTTGCTGAGTACGTCACGCTCGACACCGGCACGGGCGTGGTGCACACGGCACCGGGCCATGGCGCCGACGACTTCCGTACCGGCGTGCGGTATGGGATCGAGATCTACGCGCCGGTTGGCGGCGATGGCCGATTCCTCGCCGAGGTGGAGCGATTCGCCGGGCTCACCGTGTTCGAGGCCAACCCGGAAGTTGAGGATGCGCTTGCCGACGCGGGACGCCTCTGGAAGAAGGCGCGGTTCGATCACTCATACCCGCACTGCTGGCGCTGCCACAATCCCGTGATCTTCCTGGCGACCTCGCAGTGGTTCATTGGCATGGATGACACGGGACTGCGCGCCAGAGCGATCGCCGAGGTTGACGCCGTCCAGTGGTTCCCCGCCTGGGGCGGCGACCGCATGAAAGGCATGTTCGCGGGGAGGCCGGACTGGTGCATCTCCCGGCAGCGGTCATGGGGCGTCCCGATCCCCGCGGTCACCTGCAAGCAATGCGGCGTCGCGACGTTGACACCCGACCTGATCGAGCGTGCGGCGAAAGCGTTCGAACAGGATGGCGCCGAGGCTTGGTACGAACGCCCGATCGGCGACTTCGTGCCACCGGGGTTCGAGTGCCCGTCGTGCCACGCGACCGAATTCGAGCGTGAGCAGGACATCCTCGACGTCTGGTTCGACTCGGGTTCCAGCCACGAGGCCGTGCTCGCGGTCCATCCCGAACTGCGCTGGCCAGCCGACCTCTACCTCGAGGGATCGGATCAGTACCGCGGCTGGTTCCAGAGTTCGCTGCTCGTCGGCCTGGGTACGCGCGATCACGCCCCGTACCGGCAGGTCCTCACGCACGGCATGGTGGTGACCGAAGAAGGCAGGAAGATGTCGAAGTCGCTCGGCAACGACATTCCGCCCGAGACGGTGATCAAGCAGAGCGGTGCCGAGATTCTGCGACTGTGGGTTGCCAGCGTGGATTTCCGTGAAGAGGTCCGTTTCGGTCCGGAGATCCTCGCGCGCGTCGTCGAAGCGTACCGCAAGCTGCGCAACACGCTGCGCATCCTGGCGGCCAATCTCACCGATTTCAATCCGGCCACCGACGTAGTGCCGCCACCCGTCATGGACGAGGTCGATCGTTTTGCAATGGCGCGCTACGGCGAAGTGGCGACGGAGATTCGTGCCGCGTACGAGGCGTACGACTTCCCGGCGATCTTCCAGACGCTCAACGCCTTCATTTCGGTGGATTTGAGCGCCTTTTACGTGGACGTGTCCAAGGACCGGGTGTACACGCTGGCCGCCAACGCCCACGCGCGCCGATCGGCACAGACCGCAATGTTCGCGATCGCCGACGGGCTGGCGCGACTCGTCGCGCCAGTGTTGCCCGTGCTGGCGGAGGAATACTGGAAGCACCTGCCGGGCGAGCGCGAAGAATCGGTGCATCTGGCGGAGTTCCCCAGAGACGTCCATCTCTTCAGTGACGAGACGCTCGTCGCCCGATGGTCGCGCCTGCTCAAGGTGCGGGCGGCCGTCAACGTCGAGCTGGAGAAACTCCGGCAGTCGAAGGTCATCGGCCAATCGCTCGAAGCCGTGGTTCATCTCCATGGTGTCGGGCCGGTTCAGGAGTTGCTCACCAGCCATTGGGCGCACCTGCCAGCGCTCTTCATCACGTCGCAGGTCGACGACCAGACCACGGCACCTGTCACGGGCCAGGCGCCGCCGGATGGCTCGGTCTACGTCGAGGGCGAGGGCAGCGCGGTGCACATCGTCGCGTTCCGCGCGGCGGGCACCAAGTGCGATCGCTGCTGGCGGTACGTGCCGGCTGTCTCGAGCGCGCCGGGCCGTGAAGGCGTCTGCCCGCGGTGCGAGGACGCCCTGGGGACGTCCACCCGGTGAGCCCCGCCGCCCATTCCGTCGTCAGCACGGCGACCTTCCGACTTCACAGGCTTGAAGTCGCCGTGGCCGCCGGGATCGTGGTCGTCGACCAGATCACCAAGGCGCTGGTGCGCACGCATGTACCGCTTTACGACACCGTGCCGGTGGTCTCCGGGATCCTGAATCTCACCCATGTCCGCAACTCGGGGGCGGCATTCGGGTTTTTCAATGCCGTGGATTTTCCGTACAAATCGGCCATCCTCGCGCTGGTCGCCACGGCGGCGTTCATCGGGATTGCCGTCTACGCGGCGCGCGCGTCCACCAACGAACGTCTGGCGCGGTTCGGTCTGGCGATGATCCTGGCGGGCGCCATCGGCAACCTCATCGACCGGCTGGTCTTCGGCAGCGTGGTCGATTTCGTGGACGTGGTCTTCGGCTCCTGGCACTTCTGGACGTTCAACGTGGCGGATTCGGCGATCACGCTTGGCGTCATCGCGATGATGATCGATATGATGGGAACGGGCAGACATGTATCCACGACTTCTTGAACTCGGACCTCTGACCGTCTACAGCTACGGCGTGCTGCTGGCCGCCGCGTACCTGCTCGCGTTGTATTTCGCCGTGAGACGAGCGCGGCGTGCCGGCCTCGACGGCGACCGGGTGCTCGATCTCGGGATCTACATCATCATCTCGGCGCTGGTCGGCGCCAAGGCGCTGCTCCTCATCGTCGATTTCGACTACTTCCGCCGGCAGCCGGCTGAATTGTGGACGCTCGCCCGATCGGGGGGTGTGTTCTATGGCGGGCTGGTGCTTGCGTTTTTCGTGGGTCTCTGGTACATGCGACGTCACCGGCTCCCGGTGTGGGCCACGGCCGACGCCATCGCGCCTGGCATCGCGCTCGGCCATGTCGTGGGCCGGATGGGGTGCGTGCTCGCCGGCTGCTGCTATGGCACACCGACGTCGCTGCCCTGGGGCATCACGTTCAGCGATCCGTTTGCGGCCGCCAACGTCGGCACACCGCTCCATGTGGCGCTGCACCCGACGCAGCTGTACGACGCGGCCGCGGAGTTCGTGATCCTGCTCCTGCTGCTCGCGACAGAACGGCGTGGGCGGAAGTTCAACGGCCGGACATTCTGGATCTACATCCTGCTCTACGCCGTCTCGCGATTCGTGATCGAGTTCTTCCGCGGTGATCCGCGCGGCTCGACGTTTGGGTGGTCGACCTCACAGGCGATTTCGATGGGGCTCGCACCGCTGGCGATCATCATGCTGGTGATCCTGGCGCGACTCCGGCCGAGCGAATCGGTTCCGGCGAAGACCCCGGCGGTTGGCACGCCTCGGAAACGCCATCGTTGAAGCTGAGTTCGGAGACCCCTTGAGTTGACGGTGGCTGTACGTCATTTTTGATGGAGCCCGGAGTCGCTTGGGCTGGGCGTTTTGCACTGGAGGCCGGGTCTTCCGCCTTCGCGTGAAGCTTCGGCGGACCGCCGTAGCCTTGGCGGAGGCAGTCAGACCCGGCGACAGAAGCGGCCTACCGCGAGGACTATGCAGCATTTCGATCTCACCGTGGACGCCGAACAAGCCGGCCAGCGCCTCGACCAGTTCGTCGTGGCCCTCGTGCCAGGGCAGTCGCGTTCCCAGGTTCAGCGACTCATCAAGGAAGGCCAGATCCGCCTCGGCGAAAAATCGGTCCGCTCGAACCACCAGGTTCGAGCCGGCGATCTGGTGATCGTCGACGTTCCCGATCCGTCGCCCGCCACCCCTGTGCCGGAGGCCTTGCCGATCGACGTGCTGTTTGAGGATAGCGACGTCATCGTCGTGAACAAGCCGGCGGGCATGGTGGTGCACCCGGCGCCAGGCCACGCGGCCGGCACGCTGGTGAATGCGCTCCTGCACCACGTGAACGACTTGAGCGGGGTAGGCGGCGAGCTCAGGCCCGGCATCGTGCATCGCCTCGACAAGGGCACGTCGGGCGTGATGGTGGTCGCCAAGCACGACGCGGCCCACCAGGAGTTGTCGCGGCAGTTCCAGGACCGTGAGGTCGAAAAGGAATACGTGGCGCTCGTCTGGGGCGAGGTGCAGCAGGGCCGGCGCATTGACGCCGGCATCGGCCGCGACCCCAACGACCGCAAGAAGATGTCGGCGAAGGCCAAGCATGCACGCTCTGCGGTCACGCGGGTAACGAAGGCCCGGTTCCTGCGCGGCGTGTCGTACCTGCACGTCGCCATCGCGACGGGGCGGACGCATCAGATCCGCGTCCACCTGAGCGCGATTGGCCACCCGATCGTGGCCGACTCCGTCTATGGCGGCGTGCGGCGACATGTCCCCCGTCATCTGCGGCCCGTGCTGCGACTCGATCGACCGTTCCTGCACGCGATGCGGCTGGCGTTCACCCACCCGTCCGACCCGAAGCGGCGGATGGAGTTCGTCGCACCTCTTCCCCAGGATTTGCAGGACGTACTCGATGACATCGTGGAGCGCTTCGAGGCGAGGATGGAAGACTAAGTCCTTCGAAGAACAAATACGGCAACGTATTTGTGCCCTCAGGACTTAGTACTGAGAGAGCCACTGCGGCCCACGCGATCGAAAGCGATACGGGGCCGTACTTGTGACTTGAAGCACTAAGTGCGGAGGCGCTCCGCACGGCAGGAGCGCCTCCCCCTCTGCTTCACGATGCGGCGAGATCTCCTCGCCCGATGGCTACTTCCCCTGGTCGTGCGGCACCTTGACGTCCACCGTCGCGGCGCAGGTGCTCCCGGGCGTGGTGCACTGCAACTTGATCGTATAGACGCGCCCGGTTCCATTGCCGTCGCGGTCAGCCCGCAGGCTCACCGTCTTCAGGCCGGTGATGACAACATCCGAGGCTGCAATCGTCTCATTGCAGGTCACGCCCACGATCTTGGTACTGGGCGCGGGGCCGCTTGTGGCCGTCACTGTGACCACAATTGGCACCATCTTCTTGTTGGGTGGCCATACGGTATTAGGTGTTGCGGACGCGCTGATCGCGGACGGCGGAGGCGCCACCACGGTCACTTTCTGCGTCGCCGTGGCGGAGTTGCCCGAGTGGTCCGTCGCGGTCCACGTGACCGTCGTGATACCCACCGGGAAGAGGGCCGGCGCGTTGTTGGTGATTGTAGGGTTCGGATCAGCAATGTCTGTGGCCGTCGCCAACCCCAGGTTCACCGGCGTGCCGCCCGAGCCGGTCTGTTGCGCGGTGACGTCTGGAGGCGCGGTGATCGTCGGCGGCGTGGTGTCCTTGACCGTCACCAACTGAACGGCCGTCGCCTTGTTACCCGAGGCGTCGGTGGCCGTCCACGTGACGGTGGTCACACCCAGAGGAAAGCCGCCCGTCGGCGCGTCGTTGGTGACCACCGGGTTGGCGTCACGGTTGTCTGTCGCCGTCGCCTGGCCAATGTCCACCGGCGTGCCGGTGCTGCCGGTCGCCTCGGCCGTCACGTCCGGCGGGACGGTGAGAGTGGGCGGGGTCGTGTCGGGCGGGAGAACCCCGAACGCCAGCGCATGGCGCCACCCGATGGCGATGGCGGTGGCTCCCGTCAGGTCGGCCGGTACGTTGCGCTGGCCGTAGCTGTCGCCCTCGCCCCACGCGACGACGGTGCCGTCTTCCTTCAGGGCCATACGGTCGTAGTTCGTGCTCGCGGATATAGCAGTGACGCCGGTCAGCCCATCTTTGTTCCACCATTCGACATCGGCGAGCCATTCGACCACGGTGCCGTCCTCCCGGAGGCCTACGCTGTGCGTGAATCCCGCGGCGAGGGCCTTGATGTTGGCCGTGCTTGCATCGGTCAGGAAGGCAGGTACGGTTGCTGGCTCATCGTCGTATCTACCACGGCCCCATGCGACAACAGTGCCGTCGTTCCTGAGGGCCAGGCCATGGTAGGCTCCCGCGGCGATAGCCTTGACGCCGTCCAGCCCGGCCGGGACGGCGATCTGGTTATACATGTTGGCGCCCCAGCCGACGACGGTGCCGTCGGCCTTCAGGGCCAAGCTGAAGTTCTCGCCCGCGGAGATGGCCTTGACGTCGGTCAACCCGGCCGGGACATTGCATTCCCCATAGTAGTTGTAGCCCCAGGCGACGACTGTGCCGTCGCTCTTGAGGGCCAGGTTGTGCGCGTAGTGTGAGGAGATGGCGATAACGCCCGTCAGGCCCTCCGGGAAGCCTTCCATGCCATTGCCGCTTCCCCAGGCGACAACGGTGCCATCGCTCTTCAGCGCCAGGCTATGGGACCCGCCCGCGGCGACGGCGATGACGTCGGTGAGCCCAGCCGGAACATCGCGCTGCTGGTTTTCGTTGCTGCCCCAGACGACGACGCGGGGGGGATTCTGGGCGTTCGGGCTCGCCACGAGCAGGCCGAACATTAAGAAGACAAGCAACCAGGCACGTTTTGCAAACATTGAAGCCTCCCTTGCTACGACCCGACTGGGGTGAACTGTTTCAGTGCTCTCACCGCTCTGTTGTGTTGTTCGGTTGCGAGAATTCGCAATGAGTTCCAAGCACGGCGCAAGAGTAGTGCCCCGCGTCAGCAGCCACAATTCACGAAAACACGTGATGCCTCCGTGAGGCCGGGCTGGAGCCCGGCGATCCCAGGCGAGTCACGCTGACGGGACCGCTTGCCGGGTCTGACAGCCTCCGCCCCGACTTCGCTCTTTGAGCTACGTCGAGGTCACGCCATAGCGCTCTGGCGCGGAGGCTGGTCGCGCCCGTCGCGCAACGGCTAGATTCAGGAATATCGAAGAAGCGGAATGAGGTAGGCCGCTCAGCGGAACTTCGCCTGGAGCATCCTGCCCACGGCGCCCGCACGCGAATGCACGTGGAGCTTGCGGTAGATATTGCGCAAGTGCGTGTCCACGGTGTGGATGCTCAGGTCGAGACGGTCGGCGATTTCCTTGGTCGCCAGACCTTGGACCAGGAACTCGAGCGTTTCCTTTTCGCGCTGGCTGAGGCCATGCTCCGGCGGCGGGCCAGCCATTCGCGCGAAGAGGCCCAACACCGACCGCGCAATCTGCGGCGTCATGGGCGCGCCGCCGCCGAGGACTTCGCGAATCGCCTGGGCGATCTTCTCTGCCGGCGAAGTCTTCAGGAGGTAGCCAGCCGCCCCGGCGCAGATGGCCCTGACGATCTTGTCCGTGTCCTCGAACACGGTCAGGATGATGACGTGCGTGGCCGGCGAAAGTTCCTTGAATTGCTGGATGCCGTCGAGCCCGCTCATGCCCGGCAGGCCGATATCCAACAGGATGATCTCGGGAGGATGGTCTTCGCGCAGCCGTCCCAGGGCGGCCTCGCACGAACCGAACGCGCCTGTGCAGCGAAGGTCCGGAGCGTGGTCCAGCGCGCGCGCAATGGCGCCACGATACGTCTCGTTGTCTTCGACCAGCCAGACGTTGATGGGATGGGCCGGCGAGCCTGACGGTGCGTTCAGCATAGTGGCATCAGCGCTCATGGGCGCATCATCGCACGGCATTGGATGTCGCGCCACTCCCGAGATTTCGTGATGGCCTCTGATCACGCCTCACGGGAGCATCACGGTGAGCGTCACGATGGTTCCCTTAACTGGTTCGCTCTCGACGACGAACTCCCCGCGCAGGTCCGCCGCGCGCTGCTGCATGCTCCGCAAGCCGTGCCCTGACGAGGCGGCCGCGCGATCGAAGCCGCGCCCGTTGTCCTGGACGCGCAAGGTGAGCCGGCGGCCGGTCACCTCCACCCGCATGCTGACCCGTGTGGCGGCGGCGTGCTTGACGATGTTGTGCAGGATTTCCTTGAAGGTGAAGAACACATTGCGACGGAATTCGAGCGGCAGGCTCTGTCCCGACAGCTCGCTCGGCGCCACGAACTCGCAATCCACGCCGGCCAGCAGCGTGCGGGCGAATTCACGCATGCGCGCCACCATGTCGACCAACGTGTCGAAGTCGGGGTTGAGAAACCACACGATGTCGCGCATGGCGCTGGCGGTGCGCTGGGCGGTGGTGTTGATCTCCTGAAGCGAGGTCTGCGCCTCCGTGGGAAGCGCCGGAACGTGCTGCGTCAACTCGCTGAGCAGGATGATGCCGCCGAGGTTGCTGCCGATTTCGTCGTGCAGGTCGCCGGCGATGCGCCCGCGCAACCGGGCGAGTTGCTGCAGGCGCGACACCCGGACATGGATCAACGCCCAACTCACGCCCGCCATCCCGGCGAGCACGAGCAGGAGGAACCACCACGTTTGATGAAACGCCGGCACGACCTCGACCGCGAGCGACACGCCGACCTGGTTCCAGACGCCGTCATTGTTGCAGGCCGTCACATGGAAGGTGTAGTTCCCAGGAGGCAGCCGCGTGTACGAGGCGCTGCGCGTGGCGCCGCCATCCACCCAATCGGGATCGAATCCCTCCATCCGATACCGGAACCGCACCCTGGTCGGGGCTGCGAAGCTCAAGCCTGTGAAGCGAAACTCCACGCGGCGCTGACTCGGCTGCAGCGTGACGCGTGACCAACCTCCCCCCGAAGTCTCACCTCGGCTTTCAGAGCGCTGCTCTTCGACGATCTCGCCATCAATTCGCACTTCGTCTATCATCACTGGCGGCGGGAACGGGTTGACGCGCAGTTGCCTCGGGTCCACGAAGGCCGCGCCCTTGGCCGTGCCGAACCACAGTGTGCCGTCGCGGGCCTTCAAACAGGCCGGCTGGATGCCGCCCACTTCGATCGTCTCCAGCCCGTCACTGCGATCGAAGGCCACATAGTTGACCGAACGGAGGCGGCCGTCGCCAAACTCCGCAAGTTCGTGCCGACTCACGCGAATGATGCCCAGGTCGGAGGCCATCCAGAGGCGCCCATCGTTGTCTTCGAGCATGGGACCAACGCCCCGCGCCGGCAGGCCGCCCTTGACGCGGTAGTTGAAGAACCGACCCGTCTGAAACCGGCTCAGGCCACCACCGTGCGTGCCGATCCACAGCACGTCTTCGGCGTCCACATAGAGCGCGGTGATGACATCGTCGGGCAATCCCTGTTCGTGCGTGAAGACGGTGAACCGCCCGTCCTGAAACCGGTTCAGTCCTCCGTCAGCGGTCCCGATGTAGAGGCGCGCGTGGGAGTCTTCCGCCAGTGTCTGCACTCGATCCGATGACATCCCGTTGCGGCGGGAGTAATGCGTCACCTGATCACGGTCAATCCGGCTCAGCCCTTCGACACCGCCCACCCAGATAGCCCCCTGCCGGTCTTCCAACAAGGCGCGCACCGACCCGGCCAACATCCCCTCGGCTGCCCCGTACGCGGTCAAGGCGCCGTCCTTGAAACGAAAGACCTTTCCCCCGTACGTTCCGATCCAGGTTGCTCCTGTTCGTGCGGCCAGCACGGCCCAGACGCCTTGCATGGGATCGGAAAGCGGGGACGCGATCGCCACCGACACCACGCCGTCATTCAACCAGTACGGTTTCGAAGTGCCGCCCCCGAACCAAATCCGCCCATGCTGATCCTGAGAGACCGAATGAACTGCATCTATGCCCAGCCCTTCGCGCCGGGTGATCATTTTCCAAAGACGAGGTTTGATCCGGAGCAGCCCGCCGCCGTCGGTGCCGGCCCACACGTTGCCTTCCCGGTCGCAATGGAGGCTCCGCAGGGACAACGTGGTCAATCCGGACTCCACCGTGAGATAAGTCCATCCGGTATTCGGGCTGAATCGGAACAGGCCGTTGTTGTACGTCGCCAGCCAGAGGTTACCGGCGAGGTCTTCGCGCGAATCCACGGGGCGGGACTTGAAGTCAGGACACGGCCAGACCACCGGCAGCCATCTACCCTGACGATGCTTGCGGAGGCCCGCCGGCGTGACCACCCAAAGACCGCCGTCACGACTGGGACAGACATGCTTGACCACGGCCTCCGGCTGGCCGTCCGGCCCTTGCAGCAGGACGATCTGGCCGTTGTGAAGACCGAACAGACGATCCTGTTGCTGGAACCACGCCCCACCCTCGCTGTCGACCACCATTCGCTCAATAGGCCCTGCCTCGAGTTCAGGCGGCGCGGGCACGGAGACAAACTTGCCATTCTGCCAACGACGCAAGCTACCCTTCTGTCCGGCCAGCCAGAGAACGCCTTGACCATCTTCCTCCACCCATCGGACTCCTTCCGGCGGCAGACCGTCGGCGGCGGTGAAGGTGCGGCACCGCCCGTTCTGGAGCCGTGCCAAGTCGTAATACTCGGTGATCAACCAAAGCGCGCCTGCCCGGTCTACCGACAATTGGATGAGGCGGTTGTTGGGCAACCCGGGCAGGTTGCTGGTGTCAAACACGGTAAACCGGACGCCATCGAAGCGGGCAAGGCCGTTGAAAGTGGCCAACCACAAATAGCCATCGGGTGTTTGCGCGATGGACTTCACGGAACTCTGCGGCAGGCCGTCATCGGTTTGCCAGGCGTCGATGGTGAAGTCCGCTTGGCCGGTCACTCCCACGGCGCCACCGCTCATCCCGCCGATGGCCACCAGCGCGAGGACGAGGCACTGCGCCTTCCAAGGTCGAAGGCCACTTCCGCGACGCCTCGTGTCAGCAGTCAGCATGGATCGAAGCCGATGGGCGCTATCAGAGGCCTCTCGCGAGGCTCCGAGTTGACCAATCACCCTTTACGCGACACCGCTGGGGACGCTGGGCCGGTGCTTGCACTTGGCGCCGCCGGAACCTCCGGAGGGCACCGGGCAGCCGACGGCCGAACACACGCCGGCACAGGATACACCACACAAGTGCTGACACAGGGCGCATGAGCACCGCCGCACCGAACGCCGGACAGGCATCGTTCGGCCCCGATCCCGAGGAAACGGCCCAGTGCCGCCACAATCTCGCCATGTGCCGAGAGCCATGTGCTGAGAGTCGTTGCGGACCGTGCGTCAGCAGCTCACTTGAGTCGCGGGCTCCGCCGCGGGCAACAACGGTCCCAAGACGATCTCCGGCACGAAAGCAAGAAGCGGGTGGACTGAAAACCGTACTACAGTAGACAGTAGGGTAGGCAGTGGTCGACAGGGAATGGCGAGAATCGAATCAGGAGTCTCTCCCATGAATGAACCGGCAGGCACGCGCCATACGCAGACCACGGCGTTTCAGGGGCGCATCTTCACCGTCACGAAGGACCGCGTCACGCTCCCGAACGGCCGCACGGTCACCTTCGAGATCGTGCGCCATCCAGGTTCGGTGGTCTTGCTGCCGCTCGTCGACAACTCACGCATCGTCCTGATCAGGCAGTACCGCTACGCGCTCGACCGGTGGATTTGGGAATTGCCTGCGGGCAGTCTTGAACCTGGTGAAGATCCCGCCGCGGCGGCGGCACGCGAGTGCGAAGAAGAAATCGGACTGGTGCCCACGACGGTCGAGTTCGCCGGTTCGTGGTACCCGACTCCCGGTTTCTGTACCGAAGCGATGAACTACTACAGGCTCACCGGACTTCATGCCCCGAATCCGGACGGACCCGTCGCAGAAAAGGACGAGGACGAGGACATTCGCGTGCAGGAGTTTTCGCTCGACGATGCACGCGAGTTGGTCCGCCGGGGTGACGTCGTGGATTTGAAGACGGCGTGGGGGTTGACGCTGGTCTGATCGCGCAACCCGGTGTGTGGTCCGTTCCTGTGCCGGTTCCACGCGATCGGCAGACGCGCCGTGGTCGCGTCACGAACGGGCCAGTCGGGTTCACGATACCGAACATTTGTTCATCATACGGCCACGCCGAGTGGCTCCCCGAACCGCGTGATGTACGCCGCGATCGATCGAATTGGCGTATGATGAGAAAGTACCCCTCGCATTTCTCTGCGAAGTGGCGAGACTGGCCGCCCGGCTTCGATGAAGACCGGGCGTGGTCCTTCGATTCATAAGTTCGGCGACGAACTTATTCCCTCAGGACTTCGTGCTGAGCGAGCGTTTGGACCCGATCATCTCACGAGAAATCGCAGTCGTAGTGGCGAGTCGAAGCACTCAGGAAGGTTCTGACGATTCATGCCGCAACATCCCAAAGGCACGCAGGCGCGCGTTCTTCTTTCCTCGGTGTTCGGGCCGTATGCCCAGGACGATGAGTTCGGGAGCCGATCGATCAATCCGATGGAGCTGTACCACAACCAGGTCACGCGTGAGCAGGGCCCGTTCTCGCTCCGCCTGTTCCATCGTTCCTGGGGCATCATCTTCATCCAGCACAACATCTCGGCGCCATGCGCCGTGCTCGACTTCCCCACCCGCGAGCGATTCATCGAAGAGCTGAAAGCCCACGAATACGACATCGTCGGCGTGTCTGGCATCATCGTCAATATCGGCAAGGTCCGCGAAATGTGCCGGCTCGTGCGGGAGCATTCGCCGACATCGACGATCGTGGTTGGCGGCCACGTGGCGGCCATCCCCGGCCTCCAGCACATGATTGATGCCGATCACATCGTGAAGGGCGAAGGCGTGTCGTGGTTCCGGTCCTTCCTTGGCGAGGACCCGACCGTGCCGGTCAATCATCCGGTGATTCCGTCGTCATTCGGATTCAGCATCATGGGCCTGAGAGGACCACAGGGCGGCGGGAGCCCGGCGGCGACGATCATTCCGTCGGTTGGCTGCCCGATGGGCTGCAACTTCTGCACGACGTCGGCGTTTTTTGGCGGCAAGGGCAAAGTCATAAACTTTTTCGAGCACGGCGCGGAGATTTTCCACGCGATGTGCGACGCCGAAGCACGCCTTGGCGTCAAGTCGTTCTTCGTCATGGACGAGAACTTCCTGCTCTACAAAGAGCGCGCGATGGAGTTGCTCGAGCACATGAAGGAGAAGGGCAAGGCCTGGTCGCTCTACGTGTTCTCGTCGGCGAACGCGATCTCCAAGTACAAGATGCGGGAACTGGTCGAACTCGGCGTCGCCTGGATCTGGATGGGCCTCGAAGCGCGCCAGAGCGGGTACAGCAAGCTCAAGGGCGCCGACACCGTCACACTCACGAAGGAACTCCAGGCGCACGGCATCGGCGTGCTCGGGTCGACCATCGTCGGCCTCGAACACCACACGCCCGACAACATCCAGGCCGAGATCGAGCACGCGGTCGCGCACGACACCGACTTTCACCAGTTCATGCTCTACACCCCGGTGCCAGGCACGCCGCTGTACGAGGAAATGGCCGGCGAAGGCCGGTTGATCGACGTGGATCTGGCCGACATCCATGGGCAGGATCGGTTCAATTTCGAGCACGCGGCCATGCCGCGCGACAGCTCGAAGCGATGGCTCGATTGGGCCTTCCGGCGCGACTACGAGAAGAACGGCCCGAGCGTCTATCGCCTGGCCAAGACCATGATGGAAGGCTGGAAGCGCTATCACGACGATCCCGATCCACGAGTCCGGCAGCGATTCCAGCGGACTGCGCGCGACCTGCGCCGATCGTACGGCGCGGCGCTGTTTGCGATGGAGAAGTACCTGCGGGACACCAACGTCGACGTGAGCCTGAAGATCCGCGCCCTGCGCAGAGACATGGAGGGTGAATTCGGCGCGTTGACGCGCTGGATCAACCGCGCGGCGGGCCCGGTGCTGCTGTGGACGTCGCGACGGGACGCACGCAAATACCCGCGCGGGAAGCAGATCGAGCCGATGACGTTCATCGAGCGCCGGAACTGGCCGGAACCCGTCTAAGTAGTGGACGTGGCCGGCGCCAGATCGATGGCAGACGCGATCGTGGCCGTGTGGATGGCTGCGGTGTCCTCGACCCGCCTGGCGTAGCCACCCGCAAGCACGACCACCACAGGCACTCGCGCCACGCGTGCCGCCTGGAACACGGCGCGATCCCGCTGCGCCAGTCCATCCATCGTCACATTCAAACCTCCCAACTGATCCTCGATGAAAGGATCGGCGCCCGCCACGTAGACGACGAGGTCCGGTCGCGATGCCAGCACCTGGGGCAGGGCGCATTCGAGGGTCCGCATATACTCCTCGTCGCCTGCGCCGTCGACGAGGCCCACGTCCAGCGAGCCGCGCGGCTTGACGAAGGGGTAGTTGTGTTCCTGATGCATCGAGAACGTGAATACCGACGGGTCGCCTTCGAAAATGAACGCCGTGCCGTTGCCCTGGTGCACGTCGCAGTCGACCACTGCGGCGCGCGCGATCGTGCCATCGTGCTGCAACGCGCGAATCGCAACGGCGATGTCGTTGTAGAGGCAGAAGCCCTCCCCGTGTGACGGGAAGGCGTGATGAAACCCGCCACCGAGGTTGGCGGAAACAGCCAGGGGAGCAAGGGCGTCATCGGCGGGTGTGGGGTGGTGACGGCTGATCCGAGCCCCTTCGGCCACCGCCAGCCGGGCGGCCAGCACCGTGCCCCCGGTCATGACCCGGAACCCCTCGGCCGCCTCCGATGACCACGGCAGCTCGAGTAGTGCGAGCTCCGACGACCGGAATCCTCCCGACCTGGTCTTCTCGAGATACTGGGGCTCGTGGACCAGGGCCAGCGTCTCCCACGGAGCGGCTGCCGGTTCGAGGATGTCCGCGGGTACGACGAGCCCGGACGACAGGACCGCGTCCCGCACAAGCCGGTACTTCGCCGTCGGAAACACATGGGCGCCGATATCGACCATGTAGCGTTCCGAGTAGACGAGTTTCACGGGCGTCGGTTTCTGACCGCCGGACAACGGTGATGCGGACTCACCGCGAGGAGATCGCTACGGCGGATCGGCGCTTGCGCCGCGAGGTCACTGGCGCGCGCCGGGACGGCAGTGCGGCTGGCAACGCCAGCGCGAGCACCTCGTCAATCGTGGTGACGAAGTGGACCTTCAGATCGCGACGCAGATCCTCGCTGATGTCTTCGTTGATGTTCTTTTCGTTCTGCCGCGGGAGAATCACTTCGCGCAGGCCGGCGCGGCGCGCCGCCAGCACCTTCTCCTTGATGCCCCCGACCGGCAGCACCCGGCCACTCAGCGTGATCTCGCCGGTCATGGCCAGATCACCGCGCACGGGCCGACCCGTGAGCTCGGACGCCAGCGCGGTCACCATGGCGACGCCGGCCGACGGGCCGTCTTTCGGAATCGCACCTGACGGCACGTGCAGGTGAATCTCGGCGTCATGGAAGAAGTCCCCTTTTACGCCGAAGCGGTTGGCGTTGGCCCGCAGCCACGAGAGGGCGGCCCGCGCGGATTCCTTCATGACGTCGCCGAGATGTCCGGTCAGCGTCAGCGAGCCGGTGCCCTTCATCCGTGAAGCCTCGATAAACAGCACCTCGCCCCCAACCGGCGTCCACGCAAGGCCGATGGAGACACCCGGGGCCTTGGTCCGCTCCTCGATCTCCTCATCAATGAACTTCGGCGCGCCAAGCAGATCCATGACCAGACTGGACGTCACCGCGACCGGCGTCTCGTCGCCCTCGGCGTGGCGACGCGCCACCTTGCGGCAGAGCGCCGCGATCTCGCGCTCGAGGTTGCGGACGCCAGCCTCGCGCGTGTAACCCCGGATGACCGTCCTCAGGCTGTCGTCGGTGAACGCGATGACCTCGGCGGTGAGGCCGTGGTTCTGCACCTGCTTGGCGACCAGGTGTTCGCGGGCGATCTTGAGCTTCTCCTCTTCGGTATAGCCCGGCAGCTCGAGCACCTCCATCCGGTCGCGCAGGGCGGGTGGCACCGGGTCGAGGATATTGGCCGTCGTGATGAAGAGCACCTCGGACAGGTCGAAGGGCACATCGAGGTAGTGATCGCGGAACGTGTTGTTCTGTTCCGGGTCCAGGACCTCGAGGAGCGCTGATGCCGGGTCGCCCCGGAAATCCGATCCCAGCTTGTCGATTTCGTCGAGGATGAACACGGGGTTCCTGAACTCCGCCCGCCGGAGGCCCTGGATCACCTGTCCCGGCAGCGCGCCGATGTAGGTGCGCCGGTGACCGCGGATCTCGGCCTCGTCCCTCATGCCGCCAAGCGAGACTCGCACGAATTTCCGGCCGAGCGACGTCGCGATCGACTTGGCGAGCGACGTCTTGCCCACGCCTGGAGGACCGACGAAGCAGAGAATCGGCCCCTTCATCGAGGGGTTCAGCTTACGCACGGCGAGGTATTCCAGGATGCGGTCCTTGGCTTTCTCGAGATCGGAATGATCGGCATCGAGGATGCGTTTCGTGTGGGCCAGATCGATGGTCTCCTCGGTGCGCGCCACCCATGGCAACGTGACCAGCCAGTCGATATACGTGCGCGACACGGTGTACTCGGCGGCAGCCACCGGCATCCGGGACAGGCGATCGAGTTCTCGGAGCGCCTCCTTTTTTACCGCCTCCGGCATGCCTGCGGCCTCGATCTTGTCTCGCAACTCGTCGATCTCCTTGGCCTGGTCGTCGCCTTCACCCAACTCCTTCTGAATTGCCTTCATCTGCTCGCGCAGGAAGTACTCACGCTGGTTCTTGCCGACCTCGGACTGCACCTGCGACTGGATCTTCGAGCCAAGTTCCAGCACCTCCAGTTCCTTGATCAGAATCCGGTTCAGATGCGCCATCCGTTCGCGGAGGTCGAGCGTCTCGAGCACCTCCTGCTTGACCGGCGTGCCGATCGTGCTCAGGCTCGATGCGATGAAATCGGCCAGACGTCCCGGTTCGGTAATGCCGAACGCGAGCGTCTGCAAGTCGTCCGACAGCAGCGGCGAGAGCGACACCACCTGCTGAAAATTCGACTTGATGTTTCGCTGCAGCGCGTCGATCTCCAGATGGTCGTCGTCTCGGGTCACTTCTTCGGCGCGCCGTACCTGCCCACGCAGATAGGGCTCCGTGGCGATGATCGCATCAAGGTGCAGCCGGGCGAGCCCCTGCACGATCAAGCGAAGGCTGCCATCCGGCAGCTTGAACATCTTGTGAATGTGGGTCGCGGTGCCGACGGGGTACAGATCCTCGGCGCGCGGCTCCTCGACACTCGCGTCGCGCTGTGTGCACACCGCGATCAGCTTGCCCGTTCCGATGGCCTCATCAATCAGACGTACGGAGCTTTCGCGCGCCACGGCAAGCGGCATGAAGGAATTCGGAAACAGGACCGTGTCGCGCAGCGGGAGGATCGGGAGATCGGGCGGAATGAAGAGTCCCTTCTCCCCGCCTATCAGATCCTCGAACGGCGGCTTTTCCAGTACATCAGTCATCCGCAACCCTCGTGTCGGGCAGGGAGCGGGGCGACCCACTCACGTCCCGAACGCAGTGAATGAGAGAGAAAACTTCGGCGGGTCCCGACCGGTTACGGCCGACGACCCGTCTGAAGGATGCCGCAGTTAGTTGGAGATGTCAAAGAAGAGTGACGAAGAGGCTGATCGCTGGGCCATCAACCGCTCGCGATGCATCGCGTTCTCTCGCGCCTGCTCGCAATCCTTGCAGCGAACCGCAAACGGCAGGGCGCGCAGCCGCTGCGGGGCGATCTCGTCGCCGCACTCGAAGCAGTCGCCGTACGCCCCTTCCTCGAGTCGCGAGAGCGCTTCGTTGATCTTGGTCAGCGTCTCCGCCTTCATCTGGATCAACGCGAACTCGATGTCGTCCTGGATGTCCGCCTCTGAGCTCTCACCAGCATCGAACACTTCGCTCATCTTGCCGTGGGAACCCTCGGTCCGGACGTCTCGAATCTTGTCGTGCACTTCGTTCACGATCTCGCGACGGCGGTCTTCGAGCATCCGCTTGAGCTCGCCGTAGCGTTCAGTCTTCATACCCTTCACGGTTGCGCCATTGGTTGCCATGGTGTCCGACGCTCCTTTCGCGTCATCCTGGGACGTCAGGGTCTCTATGCCCGCAACACCCCTGCAAAGAATCTGCCATTGTAGCGGGGTGTCTCCCACGCTGTCAATCTCAGTCTGGCATCCTGCTTTGCGTGGCCCGCGCCCTCACGCCCATCGGTTCCAGTGCCCGCTGACCGATTCGAACGGCCGCCTCAAGCCCGGCCAACGCCAAGACCACTCGCGGCCGTAATCGCTTGATGGTCAGTGCCTTACAGGATGCCATCATGGATTGACCAGCAGCGCCTGCCGGCCGCGTTAACACATTAGACGCCGAAGATCCGGCAATAGTTCGAGACGACGACTTGGGTTGCCAAAGAGCGTGAGACGCGCCGGCGGCGTGACCACAAAAGTGGACGTGTCGCATCTTCGCCACATCCCCGTGGCGGCTGTGCACGTCTACGGCAGCGCACACCTACGGCAGCGCACACCTATGTGGCAGCGTTGACGGAATCACGACCCCGTGGCACGCTGGACGGATGCGCTGTCCATCCTGCGACGCTCGACCGGCCCGCCGCGCCTGCCCGGCCCTCGGAAAAAGCATCTGTTCGGTCTGCTGTGGCACCAAGCGCCATGTCGACATCAGGTGCCCGGACACCTGTCCGTACCTGTCCTCATCCCGATCGCACCCTCCCGCTATGGTGCGAAAGCAGCAGGAGCAGGATATGGCGATGCTCGTGCCCGGGATGATGGGGCTGTCTGATGGACAGCAGCGGCTGTTCTTCCTGAGCCTGACGCTCATTCACCGATTCCGCGGAGAAGGCCTCGAGGCGGCACGCGATGTCGAGGTCGCCGACGCGGCCGGGTCGCTGGCCTCGACGTATGAAACTGAATCGAAGGGCCTGATTTATGAGCACCGGGCAGGCTCACTGCCAGCCCAGCGAATGGCCACCGAACTCCGCACGGTGTTCGATGAGTTGGGGCGGGAGCGCCCGTCCGCGTTTGTCCGCGATGCGGCTGCCGTCCTTCGGCGACTCGAGCAGCTGGCGCGTGGCGCGCAGAAGACGGCGCCAGGCGACTCTCTCTATTTCCTGAACCTGATCGGTCGGGTCGCGGGGCGAATCGCCTCGGCCGCGGGCGCACCCGAGCCACTCGGGTCGGCCGACGGCTCGGAGGCCGCCGCCAGGCCCGCCATCATCATGCCGTAGTGCTTCGACTCGCAATGCCGGTTGAGCGTTCTTGCGAACCGGTCGGGTGAAGTGCTCGCTCAGCACTACGTCCTGAGTGAACAGATTCGTTGCCGAGCTCATGAATTGAAGGACGTAGGCGACCCGCAGTGGTCTACTTTCAACTTCTTCCCGTGATGGACGGCACGGCGTATGCTAACGCCGACGTCTCACCCGCACCACCCATTACCCAAATCTGAGCAGGGGCAACAACGTGCTTGGTGTGGTGGACCCGCCATCCTCGTCAGAACAGGCGGCGCGATCTCGCTCGGGCTAGTCTTTGGATTAGCCCTAATCATGGCTTTAGGTTAGATATTGCCGTCGTTCCTGCCGAGTCATCGGTTGATCGTAGTTCAGGCCGCGCGTGGATTCGTCAAAGATCAGGTGGTTCTTCGCGCGGTCGTACCTTCGGCCGAATCCTGCTTCGTGGACATCGCCGAAACGGTCCTCGTAATGAACTTCGCCGGAAAGCCACCATGTATGAGTGGCCAGCATTTCCTTGCCAACAGGCACGTCCACCGAGCACATCATGCTGGCTTCGGCCGTGAGAAGCATGGGCGCAACATCGATGAACTTCTTGAGTTCCACCAATTGACTGCCGGGTGTATCGGTGGCCGACCACCAGATGTTGCCCCCGAGAACCTGCCCCGGAGTCTTCCCGCGATTCATGATTTTCATTCGGATGGAGGCGCTGTCCTCGCGCAACTCAGTCAGCCGGACGTGAGAAACGCCGATATAGGCTCGTTCGACCACCTTGGTGTGGTCACGCATTTGTCGATAGACGATGACCTGCCAACATGCGAAGAGGGCAATAACAGCAGTTATCCACGTAATCGGATTCATCAAATCATCGGCCAAGCGGTCAGTTTTGTTCTGTTCATGTGTGGTTGCTGGCTCGTCATTATTCGTAGTGGCGATTATCTGGCGAGAGGCTACAGGCTCCGGGGATGGTTGGCCCGGCTGATCGGCATCCTTGTGTTTCTGGTCGGTTGGGTCAGCGGACTGTGGGGTTGGTTCGGCGAACTGTGGGGTTGGTGGTGGTTGTGACCGTGTCGCCACGCCGGAGACGCAGCCGACAATGACCGCGACGACCACGATCCATTTCATCCCGACGATGAGTAAATCCGGGTTGTCGCCGTCGTAGAACAGGTTCATGACCGGCCGATTGTAACTCAGGCGCGGTCGAGTAAGGCCACGATCTCAGTGATCGTCCAAACGTGATCGGAGATGCCCGCTTCCATCGCGGGCGTGACTCGGAGGGTCTGATGAATCTTGGCGAAGTTGTAATACAGGAAGTGCAGCGCAACGGCGTGCGCGTGCATTTCGACCTTCTTCGAGAACCCGTTCGTCAGGCGGGTGAACCGTCGCATGTGCATCCGCATGGTCAGGTTCTGCCGCTCAACGTAACTCGTGCTGATGTGTTTCGGGTTCGGGTTGCCCGTGATCGGTCGGGCGATGGCTCCAAGGCAGACGGCCGGACTGTACCGCTTCTCGGCAATCGGGTCAGACCCGTAGATTTTCTGAAGCATGGCGTAGTCGATGTCCGCGCCGAACGCATCCTCAACCGCCGCGAGGTAGGGCGTGTGACCGTCCGTCGTGAGTTGTACGCGATGGCGCAAACGACTCGCCACGTCCTGCATGAATTCATAGGCCGATCCGGCGTCTCGCGCGCCGACGAGCCACGACACGATCAGCTTGGAATCGGCATCCAGTGCCGTCCAGGTCCAGATGTCGCCCGCGTCGGGGTGTGTGGCGGCGATTTTCGCCGTGACGTTTTTCTGCTTGGCGTACACGAAGCACCAGATTTCGTCGCATTGAATCCGGCGGCAATGGAGGTTTCGCAGGTGCTCGTCTTGATACCGGACAGAGGCCGCGCCCAGGTCGCGGAGGAGCTTTTCGACGGTCATCCGAGCTACGCCGGTCATGCGGGCCGTGGCGCGAAGGCCGCAACCTTCAACCAGGGCCGCCACCACTCGAACACGGTCCTCGGTGCTCAGCTTGTTCATACTAGACAATATACTTGCTCGTGCAAGTATTGTCAAGTGGTGAGACGAAATAAGTTCGGCGTCGGCGACTCGGTTCGCGTAGTCTCTGTGCCATGTCAACACGCAATGCGGCTTTCGGAGTGGGTGGCGTAATGCTTGGACTATTCGCGACGGTGGCGGTAGCGCAGGCCCAGTCCGCGCCAAACCCGTGGACGGCGTTCCTCGTACGAGCCACTTGGCTTGTGCCAACGCTGGCAATAATCACCGCCTGTTGCTTTGTGTTTGCCATCCTGCAGACCGGCCCAGGGAGCCGTTGGGCATGGCGCGTATTCAGAAGAGTTGTTCCTCCACCAGACCAATGCGTCGGTGGCCGGGCGGTCGTCTCTGAACCGCCAGCCGAAACCATCACATTGGTAACTCCGTCCGACTGGCACCGCTTGGAGACTAGTTTTACCGTCATGGATGCCGCGCTTGAAGGCATGTGGCAGCAAGAGAAGGGCATCAACGGCGCGTCAACAAGTTGGCAAATACTGGGTGCCGACGAGAGATCGCGCGAACGCTGCGATGCGCGCGCCCGAGAAGCAGGGGCTCTCTTGCTTCACTCCCGTTACGTCTGTGCGGCGCATCCCGGACTCACCAAGGAAGCCGATCCGCTTGCGCGGTGGCTCAATACGGTGCAGAAGTTTGCCGCCACGTCCGGCATACATGGAATCGGGACCGGAGAGGGTAAGGAACACACGTTCGGCTCAATCTCCGGCCTACCGAGCGCCTGCGTGGTGACCTGTGCTCAGTTGGCTGCGCGTGAGTTGGAATACGCGGCGAAAGGCAGGAAGGACGCGAAATGGGGATGACAACCGGAAAGCACCTTGTGCGGTTCGTCCTCCAGGCGGCCGTCTGCTATGTCCTATGGCTGGCCGTGGACGGTCTTTTGGTATGGATACTGGAGAGATTCGCGGGGATGCCGTTTCCAGCAAGGTTCTACGGCGACCCACCGACAAGATACTTGGTGGTCGATACTGTCGCCCTCGTAATCGCCGTGTCACTGCAAACGCGCTGGCGATGGCCGGATTGGCCGAAATCGTAGGTCGGCGGCGTCTGAATAACTGAGAATGTCGCTCGACTAAACGATCTCGTTGGACAACTTCGACGGGATCTTCGTGATCGCGACCTAGTGGATTAATCAGAAATGTGGGGGGAATATGACGGATGCCAAGTCAGATGATTTCGACTGGGTGACTGCTCGCCATCAGTGCTCGGTAGGCATCATCTTTGAACGGTTGCGCGTCCGAACTAGCGCAGACGTCGCGCTTCGTAACAAACGGCTGGAATCTGAACGTGAGGTTGCCCCGCTGACGGTCACTACTGACGGGGCGTCTTTCTCTGTTTTGAGGGGTCCGACGCGGGTCGTGAGGTTCATGTTGCGGGGCGAGACGATCGACGTGTCGGACGAGAAGATCCAGACTGTCATGGAAGCTACGTTAACTCTCAACGATGCGGGAGAGTGTCGGCTAAGAGTCGGCGACGAGGAATTGCTGCTGTGGCAGTTTCTGAAACGGGCGCTTGAAACGCTGTTCTTTGGTTAGCGTCACCGCTGGCCAGACCGAATGATGGCGTGTCTGACCATGTACTCGACCAGAATGCCGATGATGAGCGGCACGAAAGACTGGTCGTAGATTGACGACGCGCACGACGCCCATAGGATAAGTGCTGATACGAGATGACACAACCGCTGGCCCTTCTTGAGCGTTCCGTCCTGGTCGTAGTTGGTTGCGACAGCGGCGATGTGTCGCAGCCCAAGGAGCGCGACCAGCGCGATCGAGACGAACAGAACGATCCTCACGTGTCTAGTGTTTCTTCCACCGCGCCTGAACCGCTTTCTTGGCGATGGCGCGGCGGCGGGCAGGAGACAGGCTGGCAGCCCTCGCTTTGCCGCCCTTGGATGCACCCAAGGCTGCTAGGGCGACGGCGGCAGGATTACGGGTATCGGGTGGCGGGGCGATGACTGGAGTCTGGCCTGTCGCCTGCTGGACGACAGCAAAGGCGCGTTGGTTGGTGTCGCGGGGTAGACGTGTTCGGGTCTGCATGGATCTAGTGTACGCCGTGGCCGCGCAGATGCAACGCGCGAGAAATCGAAACTAGACCATTACCGGCGACCCGCAGTGCTCGGAATGAGCTGGAAGTCATGGTATGATTAGGGTTTCCGCCCTGCGTGGTTGGGGGTCACTGAGGACCCTTCCACCAAAGGGCGTCAGGTGATGACGTATGGCAAAGCAATGTGAAATTTGCGGCAAGCGCCCGGTGATGGGTCGTAAGGTCAGCCACGCCCACAATGTCTCGCCGAGGCGGTTCGAGCCAAATCTGCAGACGGTCCGCGCCTCGGTCAACGGTGGCGTCAAGCGAATGCGCGTGTGCACGCGGTGCCTGCGCTCGAACAAGGTCGTCAAGGCCGCGCCTAGGACGGTTACTCCTCATGCGTGATGCCATCAGCACGACCGACGCGCCCCAGGCCATTGGCCCATACTCACAGGCCATCCGGGCCGGCAATCTGCTGTTCGCCTCTGGCCAGATTCCCATCGACCCAGTGACCGGGGCGATGGTGGCCGGTGACATCGCCGCCCAGACGCGCCGGGTCTTCGAGAACATCGCCGGCGTGCTGAAGGCGGCTGGCGGGTCGTTCGACCACGTCGTCAAGACGACGGTGTTCCTGGCCGACATGAATGATTTCGCGGCGATGAACGCGGTCTACGGCGAGTTTTTCGCGGCGCCGGCGCCGGCCCGTTCGACGGTCCAGGTTGCGCGGCTCCCGCGCGATGCGCGCGTCGAAATCGAGATCGTCGCCGTTCTCTGATTCGGGACACCAAGTTCAGAACGTCCCCTGTCCGCTGCTGGTCGGCACAGCCCGAGTCCGATCGACCGCGATCACGCCCTTCACACTCTTCAGCGACTTCATCACCTTCTCCAGGTGTTTCAGGTCGCTGATTTCCACAGTGACCTTGATCCAGCCGCGCTGTTGTTCGTCGGTACGCGCGTCGATGTCGATGATGTTGGTGTTGACCCCGGTGATCCGCGCGCTGACCTCGGCAATGATGCCCTTCCGGTCCTCGACCTCCACCGTCAGCCTGACGGTATAGCGCCCGGACTCCTTGCCCTTGTCCCATTCGACGTCGATCCGGCGCTCCGGGTCGTACATCAGGTTGGTCACGTTGGGACAGGTGGCGGAGTGCACCGACACACCCTTGCCGCGCGTGATGTAGCCCACGATCTTCTCACCGCGAATCGGATTACAGCATCGGGCTCGGACCACCAGCAGGTCATCGGCGCCAAGGACCTTGATCTGGTCGCCGCCGAGGCCAATCGCCCGCTTGACGGCCGCCGTCACAGCCGACTCGCGTTTCTCCTTAAGCGAATCCGCGGGAACAGCCTTGGTGAGGACCTGTCGGGCCCCAACCTTGCCATAACCAATCGCCGCGAAGAGATCCTCGGCCTTCGGCACGCCCCATTCCGGGGCGATCCGGTCGAGCAGGTCCTCATCAAACAAGGTCTTCAGGTTGACACCGAAACGCCGCGCCTCCTTCTCGAGCAGCTTCCGGCCGAGGTCGACGGCCCGCTCTTTCTCCTCCCCGTGCAGGAATTGTTTGATCTTGTTTCGTGCACGGGTCGTGACGACGTAGTTCAGCCAGTCGCGGTTGGGCTTGTGTTTGGGGTTGGTGACAATCTCGATGATGTCGCCGTTCCTGAGTCGCGTGCGCAGCGGCATCATCTTGCCGTTGATGCGCGCGCCGATGCAGCGATGCCCGACGTCGGTGTGAATCGTGTAGGCGAAATCGATGATCGACGAATCGCGGGGAAGCGACTTCACCTGACCCTTTGGTGTGAAGGTGTAGACCTCTCCAGGATACAGATCGACCTTGAGATTCTGGATGAACTCCTGCGGGTCCCGCACTTCCTGCTGCCACTCGAGCAGTTGCCGCAGCCACTGGAAGTACCGCTCGTCGTTGGCGGCGCCGACGCGGCCTTCCTTGTACTTCCAGTGCGACGCGATGCCTTCCTCAGCCTGACGGTGCATTTCCTCGGTCCGGATTTGCACCTCGAACGGGATCCCGAGGGCGCTGATGACGGAGGTGTGGAGCGATTGGTACCCGTTGGGCCGCGGCATCGCGATGAAGTCCTTGATGCGACCCGGCACCGGCGGCCACGCGTGATGAATGATGCCCAGGCTGGCGTAGCAGTCCTTGACGGTCTTCGTGATGATGCGGACCGCCAGAAAGTCGTAGACCTGCTCCAGCTCAATCTTCTGGCGCTTCAGTTTCTCGTTAATGCTGTAGAGCCGCTTGATCCGCCCGTCGATCGCCACGATGGGAATCTCGGCCTCGCGGATCTTGGTCTCGACCGTGCGGACGAGCTCCTCGACCATGCCCTCGGTCGCCTTGCGGCGCTTCTCCACGCGGATCTTGAGCGCCTCGTAGGCATCCGGCTCCAGGTGCCGGAACGACAGATCTTCGAGTTCGTTCTTCAGCCGGCTCATCCCGAGGCGGTTGGCGATCGGCGCGTAGATGTCGAGGGTTTCCTGTGCCGTCCGGGTCCGGCGGTCTTCGGGCATGTACTGGAGCGTCCGCATGTTGTGCATGCGGTCGGCGAGCTTCACCAGGATGACCCTGATGTCGTCGACCATCGCCAGCAGCATCTTGCGGAAGTTCTCGGCCTGGCGTTCCGCGCTGGACGAAAATGGGATGGCGCCGATCTTGGTCACCCCTTCGACCAGGTGCGCGACTTCCGGGCCAAACAGCTCCTGGATCCGTTCGACCGTGGTCAGGGTGTCTTCCACCACGTCGTGAAGCAGGCCCGCGATGATGGCCGCGGGGTCGAGCTTCAGATCCGCCAGAAAGTAGGCGACTTCGAGCGGATGGACCAGGTAGGGCTCCCCCGATCGGCGAACCTGTCCCTTGTGCGCAAACGCCGAGAACACGTACGCCCGGCGCAGTTGCTCGATGTCGGCTTCCGGGATGTAGGCCTGGGCGCGTTCGACTAGGTCTTCGAATCGAATCATGACGGATGGTGTCTAATTGTTGACAGGTGTCTTTGTGCCCGCCCAGGCACCATCATAGGGACGGGTTCCGTGGGCGGTCAAGGAAGACGGGTTTCCGGCCCAATTGAGCGGGGCGCGTGTCGCTCGCCCGCCGTAGCCTTGGCGAAGGCGGGTTGCTTGACTCACTTGTTTTCGGTTCACTATACTGGCCCGGCTCGGGGGTTTGCCCTTCCCGCGACCATGGGGGCGCAGGGCCTTCGGGACGGCTGGGTGTCTTTACAATCTGTTCTGATTCCGATGGCCGGTTCCGGCCGCTTCAAGCCGCGCGGCGCGCGTAAGGCAAGGGGGACACAATGTTGAGGGGATTCTGGCGGGGCGCATCACTGGCGATTCTCGTGGGGCTGGCCCTGTCGCTGGTTGCGTGCAGCCAGTTCGGTAAGCTTCAGGCGAAACGGGCGTTCAAGGACGCCAACGTGCAGTACCAGCAGCAGGAGTACAAGAAGGCGTCGAAGCTGTACGAGGAGGCGGTCGCCGCCGACCCCGAGATGTCGCTGGCCTATTTCTACCTGGCCAACAGCTACGACAACATGTACAAGCCGGCTCGCAAGGGTGAGAAAGAGAACGACGAGTACCTGGCCAAGGCCATCGAGAACTACAGGAAGGCTTCGGAGAAGGAAACGGACCCGAAGTACCGCAAGCTCGCCCTCGAGTTCCTCGTGTCCGCGTACGGGGCCGACAAGATGAACGATCCCTCCCAGGCGATGCCCATCGTCGAGAAGATGATCCAGGTCGACCCCCAGGACACTGACGGTTACTTCCGCCTCGCCAAAATCCACGAAGACGCAGGCGAGTACGACAAGGCCGAGGCCATCCTGCTCAAGGCCAAGGAAGCGCGGCCAAACGACCCGATGGTCTACCTCCAGCTTGGCGGGTTCTACAATCGGCAGGAGGAATTCGGAAAGACCATCGAGGCGCTGACGCAGCGGGCCGCCATCGAGCCGAACAACCCGGAGGCCTACTACACGATTGCGACCTACTACTGGGAAAAGGCCTATAAGGACTTCCGCCTCAAGGAACCGGAAAAGAAGGACTTCGTAGCGAAGGGCATGACCGCGATCGACAAGGCCCTCCAGATCAAGCCCGACTACATGGACGCCATCATCTACAAGGGGCTCCTGCTCCGCCTCCAGGCAACGTTCGAGAAGGACGCCGCCAGGCAGACGGCATTGATCAAGGAAGCTGAGAAGCTCCAGGCTCAGGCGAAGGAACTGCAAAAGAAGAAGGTGTCGGGCGTCAAGTAGACGCCGGCCAGACACCGCTACTAGACGACCTCGGGGGCCGTCCCGGCTAGTGGCTGGGACGGCCCCTGGACTGTACAGGGGATTAGGATTGGGGGTTAGGCATTGGGGGCAGCCGTGCACCGGGCGAGTTCCTGGGAACGCCGGGCGCCCCTTCGAGTTCCCTCAGGGCTGGCAGCCCGGCACGTGTCCAGGCCACGCTGGAGCGTGGCGATCCCAGGGGAGCCTGCCTGTGGTCGTCGGCGTGGCGGACGGGGTTCTGGCGCCCTAGCCCCGTACAAACAAACGGCCAGTCAACCCGCACGAAGCGGGTCAGCCGGTCGCAGATTGAAACGCCGATGGGCTCCGGGCTAGTTGCCGCCGGTGTTCACGCCAGCCGCCTGGCGCATCCCCTCGGTGACGATGCCGACCTTCTCGACACCCGCACCCTTGGCGGCATCGATGACGTCGGTGATGTCACCGTAGCGCAACCGTCCGTCGCCCACGATGAACATCGTCTTGTCTTTGCGCTGCTCGAAGATGTTGCGCAGGCGCGATTCCAACTCCATGATGGTCACGTCCTGCTTGTTCACCGAGATGCGCCGGTCGGCGGTGTACTCGACCACGATCTGGGTGCTCGTATCGTTGGTCTGGTCCTTGGGCTTGGTGTCGAGGGGCAGATTGATGTCGAGCCCCTTCTGCGTGAGCGGCAGCGCCGCCATGAAGATAATCAGCAGCACGAGGAGAACGTCGATGAGCGGCGTGACGTTCATGTCCGCGCTCGCGACCAGTGCCTTCGACTTGACGTTATCCTCGGCGCCGAAATGCTTGTGGTGTGCCATCACTGACCTCCCGATGAACCGATCTTGCGTTCAGTGATGAGACCGATGTTCTCGATGTTCGCGGCCCGCAGCCGATCCATCGCCGCCATGATGGCAGAGTATGGAGCGTCCTTATCGCCCTTGATGAGAACCACCTTCTCCTTCTTGTTCTCCATCGCCTGCGTGATCTGAGTCGTCAGCTCATCCTCGCGGATCCGGAGGCCGTTGAGGTATATCTGCCTGTTCGCGTCAATCGCCACCACCGTCTGTTCCTGCGTTTCAGGTTTGTCCGCGGTGTTGGCGGCCTGCGGCAGTGTCACGGGCACGCCCTGCTGCAACATCGGCGCGATGAGCATCATGATGATCAGCAGCACCAGCATGACGTCGACCAACGGCGTGACATTGATGTCCGCCTTGAGGCCGCCCTTGCTGCTGCCCACATCCATTGACATAGTCGCCGTCTCCTCTGTCTAACTCCCGCATCTGCCCGCACGGCGCCCCGCGGCCCCTCTCCGGGGCCTGGCAGGAGACCGCGACGTGCACGACTAGGCGGTCTTCTTGATGAAGTAGTCGACGAGCTCCGACGAAGAGTTGTCCATCTCGACGTTGAAGTAATCGATCCGGCCCGTCAGGTAGTTGTAGAACCACACCGCCGGGATGGCCACGACGAGTCCGAGCGCGGTCTCGACGAGCGCTTCCGAGATACCGGCCGACACGGACCCGAGGCCGCCCGAACCGGTGGCCGCGATGCCCTGGAAGGCCGTGATGATGCCGATGACGGTGCCGAGCAGTCCGACGAACGGCGCCGTCGCGCCGATGGTCGCCAGCGCCGCGACGCCGCGCTTGAGGTCGGAGGCCGTCAGTGCGGAGGCGCGCTGGATGGCGCGGCGCACGGTGTCGACCATGTCTTCGCGGCTCAGCGAGGACCCGCCAGTGTCAGTCTGAAACTGGTACTCGTTCAAGCCGGCCAGCACGACCTTCGCCAGATGGCTGTAACGGAATTCCTTCTTCTGCGACAACGCCACGGCCTCCTTCAGGCGGCCGTCCTTGAGGTGCTTGGCCACCTGAGGCGCATACAGCCTGGACTGCTTGCGCGCCTGCAGGAAGGTGTAAAACCGCTCGATGGCCACGCCAAACGAAATCATGGACATGATGAACAATACCCACGCAATGGCTTTCGCGAAGTAGCCCATCTGGTTCCACATATCAATGAGGTTCATGTCTCTCCATCCTCCAGAAAACGAACGATGTTACCTGCCACTTTCACCGGGGCGCCGGCAGAAACGGCCCCCTCACCCGCATCAGTCGACACGACCGACAGGGCCTACTGCAGCGTAAAGTTCACCGTCACCGTCATGATGACCGGCACCGGCACGCCGTTGAGCAGCGTCGCCGTGAACTCCCACTGGCGCACCGCCTCGAGCGCTGCCTGGTCGAGCAGCGGAATCGAGCGCAACACGCGCGCGTCTTTCACCTTGCCATCCGCCCCGATCGTCGCCTCGATGATGACGAAACCCTGCACGCGCGCTGACTGGGCGATGCTCGGGTAGATGGGATTGACGTTCTTGACCTTGGTCGGAGGACGGATATTGCCGCCCACGCGAACCGGCGCCTGCGGTGGCGGCGGTGGAGGTGGCGCTTCGGGCAGACCGCCGACGATGCCGCCAGAGACGCCGCCGGGCACTCCACCTTCAACCCCGCCGGCAACGCCGCCTTCTGGCGCTTCGATGCCGGTCTCAGGTTTGATTTCCGACGGCGCCGTCACGGGCGCGGCCGCCGGGTTCACGTCCAGTATGGGCTTGGGCACCGCTGCCGCCGGTGGAGGCGGTGGCGGGGGTGGCGGCGGGGGTGGCGGCGGAGCCGTCACAAACGCCATCATCGCCGGTGGTGTCGGCAGAATGTCCGCCGCCATCAACGGGATGATCACCACAAGCGCAATGATGAGCGTGTGGACGAGAATCGAGAGCGGAACGGTATACCACTTCCGGCTCCCGAGCGTAATAGAGGGGTTTGTGACGTCCCCAAACATGTCGCGTGGCACCGGTCTTTCCTCCTAACCTCTTCGACTCACCCGGTTGACGAGGGCGGCCGATTATAGCCAGAGCCTCTTGGGGGTGTCAACGAATCCGACCACCGGGGTCGGGCTCCAGACCACCGCCTGTGAAATTAGACACCAAACATCAGAAATCGGCCATCGGCCCCGACCGGGCCAGTCGGATATCCCCCACCAGCCCGGGATTACCTCTACAAGGGCGCGGCATGCCGCGCCCCGACAAGAGGCGCGACCACTCGCGGGGCCCCTACTTCGCCCCAATGCGCATGCCGTAGAACGACCGCCAGACGAAGACGACCGCCACCATAAAGAAGACCGCCGCCAGCCCACGCGTCACCGCCAGGCCCGCATCCACACCCACTTTGACGGCCAGTTCCACCGCCAGGAGGCCAAACAGGGTCGTGAACTTGATCACCGGGTTCATGGCCACCGACGAGGTGTCCTTGAACGGGTCGCCCACGGTGTCGCCGACGACGGTGGCGGCGTGCAGGGGCGTGCCCTTTTCCTTGAATTCGGTCTCGACGATCTTTTTGGCGTTGTCCAACGCGCCGCCGGCGTTGGCCATGAAGATGGCCTGGAACAACCCGAACAGCGCAATCGACATCAGGTAGCCGATGAAGAAGAACGGCTCGACAAACGCAAAGGCCAGCGTCGAGAAGAACACCGCGAGGAAGATGTTGAACATCCCCCGCTGCGCGTACTGGGTGCAGATCTCCACGACTCTCTTGCTGTCGGCGACCGAGGCCTTTATCACACCTTCGAGTTTGATATTGGCCTTGATGAACTCGACGGCGCGGTACGCCCCGGTCGACACGGCCTGGATCGAAGCGCCGGTAAACCAGTAGATCATCGCGCCGCCGGTGATGAGACCAAGCAGGAACGGCGGGTGCAACAGCGACAGGTTGGTCACCAGTTCTGGCTGCAACCGGTTGGTCAGCAAGAAGATGATCGAGAAGATCATCGTCGTCGCGCCAACCACCGCGGTGCCAATCAGCACGGGCTTGGCTGTCGCCTTGAACGTGTTGCCGGCGCCGTCGTTCTCCTCGAGCAGGTCTTTCGCCCGGCGGAAATCGACGTCGAAGCCGTAATCCTTCTTGATCTGGGCCTTGACGCCGGGAATCTGCTCGATCGTGGAGAGTTCGAATACCGACTGCGCGTTGTCGGTGACCGGACCGTACGAATCGACGGCGATGGTCACCGGCCCCATGCCGAGGAAGCCGAAGGCCACGAGGCCGAACGCGAACACGGCCGGGGCAATCATCAGCGCGCCGAGGCCCATCGTGCTCACGAAGTACGCCGTCCCCATCAGCACAACGATGACGATGCCGAGCCAGTAGGCGCTGAAGTTGCCGGCCACGAGCCCGGAGAGGACGTTGAGCGAGGCGCCGCCTTCGCGCGACGCCTTCACGACTTCCTTCACGTGACCCGACTCGGTTGAGGTAAAGATCTTCACGACCTCCGGGATGATCGCGCCGGCCAGCGTGCCGCACGTGATGACGGTCGACAGCTTCCACCAGAGCGTCGTGTCGCCGCCGAGGTCCGGGATAAGGAGGTAGGACGCGATGTAGGTGAGAACGACCGAGACGAACGACGTCAGCCACACCAGCGACGTCAGCGGCGCCTCGAAATTCATCTTGGTAACCGTCGCGTAGCGCCCCTTCGCGATCGCGCTGTTGATCATGTAGGACAGGCCGCTGGCGATCACCATGATGACGCGCATCAGGAAGATCCACACGAGCAGCTGCACCTGCACGAACGGCGAGTTCACCGCCAGCAGGATGAACGAGATCAGTGCGACGCCGGTCACCCCGTACGTCTCGAAGCCGTCCGCGCTCGGGCCGACCGAGTCGCCCGCGTTATCGCCCGTGCAGTCCGCGATGACGCCGGGGTTGCGCGCATCATCTTCCTTGATGTTGAAGACGATCTTCATCAAGTCGGACCCGATGTCGGCGATCTTGGTGAAGATGCCGCCGGCAATGCGCAGCACCGACGCGCCCAGCGACTCGCCGATGGCGAACCCGATGAAGCACGGACCCGCGTAGTCTCCCGGAATGAACAGCAGAATGCACAGCATGATGAACAGCTCGACGCTGATGAGCATCATGCCGATGCTCATGCCGGCCTGCAGCGGGATGCGGGAGATCGCGAACGGCTTGCCCCGCAGGCTGGCGAACGCGGTGCGCGAGTTGGCGTAGGTGTTGATGCGGATGCCGTACCACGCCACCCCGTACGAACCCGCGATCCCGACCAGGCTGAACGCCAGGATGATCAGGACGCGCTCGGCCTCGAAACGCTGCAGGAAGCCGTAGTAGAAGACGATGACCGACCCGATGAACACCTCGAGGATCAAGATGAACTTGCCCTGTTGCAGCAGGTACGTCTTGCACGTCTCGTAGATCAGGTCGCCGATCTCCGCCATCGAGGCGTGCACCGGCTGCTTCTTGATGTCGTGGTGAATGTAGTAGCCGAACAGTAACCCGCCCACACACACCAGCAGCCCGAACATCAGCAGGGTCCGGCCGTCGGTCCCCAGGAACTTCGCCTGGGCGAGGTCGGGCAGGATGAGACTGGCCTCACCGCCGCCGTGGTGCTCGGCTGCGGCCTGAGGCGGCTCGGTCTGCGGCGTCTGGTGACCAGCCGCCATCACGAAGGTACCCATCAACGACAGCAGCGCGACCATCGTCAGCGCGATTGCCCAGGCGCGCCGCTGCGGCGACCGCCCGTGATTCCCGATTACCCGCATGATCATCTCCTCCACTCCTGCAATCCTCAGTGCTTCGACTCGCAATCACGGCCGCGCAACCTTGCGAGGCGATCCGCTGAAAAATGCTCGCTCAGCACTGAGTCCTGAGTGAATAAATTCGTTGCCGAATTTATGAATCGAAGGACTCAGCTAGCCAGCCACCACCCCAGCACGAGGGCCGCAATGACCAATCGATACCAGGCAAACGCGGCCAGCGAGTGGCTGGTCAGGTACTTCAAGAAGAACTTGATCGCCGCGTACCCCACGATGGCCGAGGTGCCCATGCCAAGAAGAAAAATCATGGCATCGTCGCGGCCCATCCCGCCCTTCAGCAGGTGCAGTCCTTCGTGGCCAGCCGCAGCCATGATGGCCGGCACGCCCAGCACAAACGAAAACCGGGCGGCGCCCTCGCGGGTCAACCCCAGAAACATGCCCATCGTGATCGTCGCGCCCGATCGCGAGACGCCCGGCACCAACGCCACCGCCTGTGCGACGCCAATCGCCAGGCCTTCGCCAGTCGACAGCGACCCGTCGTCGCGGCTGCGCGACCCGACACGCTCCACCCAGAAAAACAGCAGCGCTCCGAGCGCCAGCGTGACCGACGCCACGAGCGGGGTCCGGAGCTGCTCCTCGATCCGGCCCGCGACCAGCGGTCCGACGACGATCACCGGCAACGTTCCGACGACCACGAGTTGAAGCCGTCTCGCCCCCCCGTCTGCCGCGCGCTGGAACACGCCCGGAACCGCCGTCGCCATCGCGAGCAGGTCCTGGCGAAAAAACGCCACCACCGCGAGCAGCGTGCCGACGTGGCAGGCCACATCAAACGCCATTCCAAGCCGATCGGCGTCCACCCCGAACAGCATCCGGGCGAGAATCAGATGCGCCGAGCTGGAAACGGGAAGAAACTCCGTCAAGCCCTGCACGGCGCCGAGCAGTATCGCTGCGAGTACACCCAACCGGATTCTGCCTCAGTCCTTCGATTCACAAGTTCGGTGACGAACTTGTTCCCTCAGGACTTAGTGCTGAGCGAATCTGTTGACCAGATCGCCTTGCTTGAATACGCCACCATCGTTGCGAGTCGAAGCACTCAGGGGCCCGAGCGTCTATGCCCGATCCCGCTTGCTGCTCTTCTTTTTCGGCCCCGCGTCGACGGCGACTGGAGCGGCGACTGGCACCCGCGGCGCGTTCTTGCCGCGCCAGAACGTGACGATGGCGGCGGCAATGAACACGCTCGAATAGGTGCCCGTAATCGTGCCGACGATCATCGTGAACGCAAACCCCTTGAGCACCTCGCCACCGAACAGGAACAGGGCGATGACGCTCATGAGCACGGTGCCTGCGGTAATGACGGTACGACCCAATGTCTGATTGATAGATCTGTTGACCACCTCGTCAATCGCGTCGCGCCGCATGCCTCTGAGGTTCTCCCGGACTCGATCGAAGATCACGATCGTGTCGTTGGTCGAGTAGCCGGTGACCGTCAGAATGGCCGCGATGACATTGAGCGACATGTCGTAGCGGAAAAATGCCAGGAAGGCCAGCGTCACGAGCAGGTCGTGGAACGTTGCGACGACGGCGCCGACGCCGAAGCTCAGCCTGAACCGGAAGCCGATATAGACCAGCAATCCCGCCAACGAGAGCACCGTGGCCCAAAAGCCCTTCTGGGTCAATTCCCGGCCGACAATTGGGCCGACCACCTGCGAGCCGACCTGCTTGAACCCGCCGAGGTTGGCGTCCTTAACCGCCTTGACCACCTCGTCGGCCGTCCTGGTGAGGCTGGTGCCTTGCTCTTCGCCCGAATGGGGCAGCCGCACCATCACCCGGCGCTCCGATTCTTTGCCGTAGCGCTGGACCACGATGTTCTGCCCACCGCCGCCGACCTTTTCGGCATCGAGCGCAGTACGGATCTGGTCGATGGTCGGCGTCTGGTCGAACTCGAGGATGACGATGGTGCCGCCGGAGAATTCGACACCGAGGGCGAGCCCCTTGGTGGCGATGACGCCGATGCCCGCCGCGATGACAATCCACGACAGGATCAGCGCGTGCCAGCGCCACCGGAGAAAGTTGTAGTTCGGATTATGGAAAATCTGCATGGTGCCAGCCGTCGCTCGTTAGATGCTCAGCGTCTGGACCTTTCGGCCCGACAGAACCAGCTCGAAAATTGTCTTCGAGACGAAAGTGGACGTAAACAGGTTGGACACCAACCCGATCGAGAGCGTGGTCGCGAATCCGCGGATCGGACCGGTGCCGAACTGGAACAGGAAAGCCGCCGAAATCAGCGATGCGATGTGCGTATCGAGCAGGGTGAGGAAGACCCGGCTGAACCCGGCATCGACCGCCTGACGCACGCCGCGTTGCGCGGCGAGCTCCTCCTTGATGCGCTCGAAGATCAGGACGTTCGAATCCACGCCGATGCCCATCGTCAGCACGAAACCCGCGATGCCCGGCAGCGTCATCGTCGCCCCGAGGTAGGCCATCAGCCCGAGCAGGATCGCGAGGTTGAAGGATAGCGCCACGACCGCGTTCACGCCCGACAGCTTGTAGTAGGCGAGCATGAACAGCATGATCAGGATCAAGCCCACCGCGGATGCGATGATGCCGGACCGGATCGAATCGGCACCGAGCGTCGGGCCGACCGTGTTCTTTTCGAGGTACGTGAGCGACGCCGGCAGCGCGCCCGAACGCAGCACGAGCGAGAGGTCCTGAACCTCCTGCTGCGTGAAGCTGCCACCCGAGATCTGGCCGTTATCGTCGATCCGACCCTCGATGTTGGGCGCCGACTGCACCCGCCCGTCAAGGATGATCGCCAGGCGGCGACCGATGTTCTCGCCGGTCGCCTTGCCAAACTTCCTGGCGCCATCCTGATTCAGCGTGAAACTGACCGCCGGGCGACCGTTCGTGTCGATCGTCGGTTTGGCGTTCCGCAGGTCGCGCCCAGTCACCACTGCCACCTTCCGGATCAGGTAGAACACGGTTTCGGCCCGCTCACCACGCTGCGACGAATCGCCCACGCCGGGCACGACTTCCATGTTGTTGGGAATCGCCCCGTTGCGGGACTGGAGCAGGCTCTCCTTGGTGCTCGCCGGACCGTCTTCTACCAGCTTCAACTCGAGTAGAGCCGTCGACCGGATGATCTCCTCTGCGCGCGCCACCTCGGTGATACCAGGCAACTCGACGATGATCTGGTCGTTGTTGGCGCCCGTCTGCGCAATCACCGGCTCGGCCACGCCCAGTTCGTTGACTCGCCGCTCGATGGTCTGCCGCGCCTGTGTCACCGCGTCTTCGCGCAACTGCACAATGATGTTCGGCTTCATCGTGAAGGTGTAGGTGCCGCCGACTCCGGATTCCCGGTTGAAGGAGACCTGCACTTCGTTGGCCGCCTCGCGAAACGCGCCGTCCTGATTCTGCGGGATGCCCTCGACCTTGAACTGCGTCGGGCTCACCCCCGAGAAGACCGCGCCGGAAATCCCCTTGCCGTCCACGGCCTCCCGCAGTTGCTCCATCGTGGTCTCGGTGTCGAGACGCAGCGCGTCGTCGGTATTGACGCGGAGCACCAGGTGGACGCCACCTTTGAGGTCAAGCCCCAGCTTCAGCCTGATTCCTTCGAAGGGATACGGGTAAAGAGGATAAAAAAACCAGCCCGCGGTCACGAGCACCACGAGCGAGATCACCACCCTCATGCGCAAGTTCTTCATGGGTCTACTGATTCACTGATTCGGGCGCGACCGGGTCCTGGCCCTGGTACCCAGCCACCGCCGCCTTGCTGATGTCAATCCGGACCTTGTCCGCGATCTGGACCTGGACGCTTTTGTCGGAGATCTTCGTGATCTGGCCGTAAATCCCGCTTGAGGTCACGATCCGATCGCCGACCTTGAGTGCGTTGAGGAATTGCTGGACCTTCTTCTGTTTCCGCTGCATGGGCAGCAGAATCAGGAAGTAGAAGATGGCCAGGACCAGGGCGAACGGGATGAGTTGCACCCAGGGGTTGGCGCCGCTATCGGCCGGTGCGGCCATCGCCAGCACTAGACCCTGAGGCAGAAGTCCTGTTTCGGTCATGAGTCACACAACGGGCGGGAAAAGGTTGAGCGCAGTGACTGTTGCAAACTTCCCAACGCGCCAAAAAATATAGCCTCTCTGATCCGCGCCATTGTGTCAAGGTAGAAGCGCAAATTATGAACAGTGTTGAGGATGGCGCCGGTCATCTCTCCAACCAGAAACAGGTGCCTCAGGTACGCCCTCGAGAAGTTCGCGCAGGTGTAGCAGGCGCAATTCGCGTCGAGCGGTCTGGCGTCTTCGGCGTACTTGGCGTTCTTGATGGTCAACCGCCCTTCGCTGGTGAACAACTGGCCGTTTCTGGCGTTTCGCGTGGGCATGACGCAGTCGAACAGATCGATGCCCCTGGCCACGGCCTCGACCAGATCCAGCGGGGTGCCCACCCCCATCAGGTAGCGGGGCCGGTCGGCCGGCAACTGAGGAGCCGTGTGCTCGACGACAGAGTACATAGTGTCGGTGGGCTCGCCCACGCTCAGCCCCCCGATGGCATAGGCCTCGAATCCCACGGCCAGCGTGCGTTCGACACTCAAGGTCCGCAGCGACGGGTCCGTGCCACCCTGGATGATGCCGAATTGGGCCTGACCGGGGTTGGTGATGATGGGAAAATGAGGTCCGACCCCATTTTCCCCGTCTTGCAGCTGGAGGAACCGCTCCCGGCAGCGCTGCGCCCAGCGAGCCGTCCGCTCGGTCGATTCGCGCACGGCGTCGAACGACGCCGGCTGCGCGAGGCACTCGTCGAGCACCATTGCGATATCCGACCCAAGCTGCGCCTGACTATCAGTGGCCCCTTCCGGGGTCAACAGGTGTTCCGACCCATCGAGGTGCGAGCGAAAGTGAATGCCCTCCTCTTTGATACGTCGGCGCTCGCCAAGGCTGAACGCCTGGAATCCCCCGCTGTCGGTGAGAATCGGCCGATTCCAGCCGATGAATCGGTGCAGACCGCCTTGCCTCGCGATCAACCCGTCTCCCGGTCTCAGCCAGAGGTGATACGTGTTGCCGAGAATAATCTCGGCTCCCTCACCCACGAGGTCGCGCGGCGTCAGCCCCTTGACGGCACCCCGCGTGCCGACCGCCATGAACGCTGGCGTCTGGACGACGCCGTGGGCCGTCGTCATCTCTCCCCTCCGGGCGGCGCCGTCGGTCGTCAGCACGCGGAAGGAGAAGACAGGTGGCATAGACACTCGAGCACCAAGAATACGGGACCGTAGGATATATTAGACTTCTGTGAAAAAAATCCGCGTCGGTATTGTATTCGGAGGCCGCTCGAGCGAACATCTCGTCTCGATCCGATCGGCCACGTCCGTTTTTGCCAACCTGGCTCGCGACCGATACGACCCGGTGGCGCTCTACGTCCTCCCTCAGGGCCGGTGGATCGTGCCCGATCGGCCGCCGGCGGCTCTTTCCGAGGCCGATGCCAAAGACTACGTGCGCGATCAGGAGGCGCGGCAGGCGCGAACCTCTCGGGAAGCACACCTGGTCGCATACCCCAACGACGACCAGGCGTTGCTGACCATCGAACGGCGGGGTCCGGATAACGAGGCGGGCCACGACACCGCGCTTGATTCGGCCGTGGTCCACGGCATGCATCTCGATGTCGTGTTCCCGGTCCTGCACGGACCGTGCGGCGAGGACGGCACGGTGCAGGGCCTGCTCGAACTCGCCAACCTGCCGTACGTGGGTGCCGGTGTGCTGGCCTCGTCGGTGGGCATGGACAAGGCCGTGATGAAGACGCTCTTCACGGCACGAGGGTTGCCGATCCCGGCGCACGTGGTGGTCAAGCGGCGCGACTGGCTGGCCGACCGCGCGCGGGTGCTCGCCGATCTGATGACGAGATTCAAGCTGCCGGTCTTCGTCAAGCCGGCCAATCTCGGATCGAGCGTCGGGATCAGCAAGGCGAAGGACCGTGCCGGGCTGGAGCAGGCCCTCGATCTGGCCGCGCAGTACGACCGCAAGCTGGTGGTCGAGGCGGCCGTGCCCAACGCCAGGGAGATTGAGGTGGCGGTCGTCGGAAACGACCAGCCTGAGGCATCGGTGCCCGGTGAGATCATCCCGTCGCGGGAGTTCTACGACTACGAGGCCAAGTACCTGGACGACGGATCGAAGCTCGAGATCCCCGCGTCGCTGACCCCGGCGCAGACCGCGGAGGTGCGGCGGCTGGCCGTCGAGGCGTTCCTCGCGGTCGACGCAGCCGGCATGGGGCGTATCGACTTCCTGCTCGATGGGAAGTCGGGTCAGTGGTTCGTCAACGAGATCAACACGATCCCCGGGTTCACCACGATCAGTATGTATCCGAAGCTCTGGGGCGCCACCGGGCTGGCGTACGCGGCGCTCCTCGACCGTTTGATCGAACTGGCGATCGAACGACACGCCGACAAACAGGATCTCCGCACGACCGTGTCGTGATCATGCGCAGCCAGGCCCGATGGGTCGTCGTGGCCGTCGCGCTGGTGGTGGCGTCGATGGCAAGCGGCCATGCCGCCATGGCGCCGATCAAGGGGCTCACGAACGCGCAAGGTTTGAAGCGCGCCTACGATCTGGTTTACGACGCCGATTTTGCGGCGGCCGATGCCGAACTGGCGCATGCCTGCGGACCGGCGCCGAGCGAAGCCTGCGAGGTGATTCGCTCAGCATCGCTCTGGTGGCAGGTGTATTTCGATCTGGACAGTCACAGCCTGGATCAGGCCTTCCTCACGCGCATCGGCGAGACCATCAATCGGTGCGACCAGTGGACCTCGCGTGAGCCCGAACGGGCGGAGGCGTGGTTCTATCTGGGTGCCGCCTATGGCTCGCGCGTGCAGTATCACGCCCAGCGCAGCGAGTATCTGGCCGCCGCGCGCGACGGCAAGCGCATCAAAAACGCGCTCGAGAAGGCGCTGTCGCTCGATAACCAGATCCAGGACGCCAATTTCGGGATCGGCATGTACGAGTACTACGCCGACACCGCCCCCGCCGTACTCAAGGTCCTCCGGTGGCTGCTCTTGCTGCCCGGGGGCGACAAGGCCAAGGGCCTGCGACAGATGATCCAGACCAGAAACCAGGGCGTTCTGCTAAAGAGCGACGCGGCCTACCAGCTTCACTTCATTTACCTCTGGTACGAAAAGAACCCGGACGGCGCCCTGGCGCTGCTCGAGGAGTTGAGGGCCCGCTACCCGCACAACCCGGTGTTCCTGCTGAATATCGCGCAGGTGCACGAGATCTACCGGAACGACCGGCCCGCCGCGCTGGCGGCGTATCGGTCGCTGGTGGATGCCGCACGCAGCGGCAATCTCCGGGAGGCTGAGCTGAGCGAGACATGGGGCCACCTCGGCGCCGCCGATCAGTTGGACGCGCTGGGCGAATCCGATCGGGCCCTTGACGAACTCCGCCTCATCGTCGAGCGGCGGCCCGTGAAGCCGTTCGGCGCGGTCGCCAGAGCGCACCTGGGACTAGGCCGCGCGTACGATCGACTGGGACGGCGCGACAAGGCCGTGGCCGAGTTTCAGGCCGCCCAGGCCAGCGCGCCCCTCGGCGATCCGCGCGAGATCCGCAAGGCGGCGCTCGACGGATTGTCGAGGGAGCCGGATGCGCGTACGACCGAGGCGTACCGGCTCTCGCTCGAAGGCTGGCGCGCCTTCGAGCGGGGCGCGACCAGTGAGGCCGCCCAGCAACTCGATCGGGCGATTGCACTCAGACCTGATGACGGCGTGCATCGGTTTCGGCGGGGACGCGTGCTGGAAGCCACAGGCAATCGCGCCCGCGCGCTGGTCGATTTCGAACGGGCCCTGCAGGCGCGGCCGGCGCCACCGCCGCCGTTTGTTGCCGGCTCGTTTGTCGCGTGTGGCCGGCTGTACGAAGCCGCCGGCGATCGCACGCGCGCCATCTCGAACTACGAGTGGGCCGCGCGCGTTGCTGGTGCCGACGCGCCGACACACGATGCCGCCACGCAAGCGCTGGCGCGCCTCCGCCGCTGATCATCCGCCCGCACGCGTGTCGCATTCGGTCGACAATCGACGCCTCACATCACTCACCGGGCTCGAGGCGTCTGGAGAAATCACTCATCGTACGTCACTTTGTGCTTGACATCGCTTTTTTCTCACCGATAATCTACATATTGTATGAGCCTGGATTGCTCAGCCCAGTGCTTGTGATCGTTTGAAGACGGTAACCAGCTGGGCAGCTACAATCCTAGGAGGACAAATGGCGAAGAAGACTGCGAAGAAGGCCACCAAGAAGGCGGCCAAGAAGCGCTAAGCGCTTCACATCATCTGCGGGGGTGGCGTCACCCCCGTTTTTTTGCGCGCACCTCCCGGCAGACGGGAGTTTTCACTCACACTGAACACGCCGAAAGGGGGGATTACGATGGCGAAGAAGACTGCAAAGAAAGCGACGAAGAAGGCCGCGAAGAAGCGTTAGGCCTTGTTGAGTCGTGAACGCGAGGGGGCGGCAGTCGCCCCCTTTGTTTTTTCCGCCCTGATTCAAGCCCCGGCCCGGAATGCCGATTAATCCTGCAGGTCGTTGCATCCGAGGCTGAACCGTGCCAAACGAGATTATCGAACTCGCCCTGAACCAGAAATCCAACGACGACCGGGTGCCCGTGCTGCTCACACTGGCGGACCAGCTGCTGGTGATGATCGGGAAGTACGTGCCCGACTCGTCCTCCCGTCGCGCGCCTGCCGTACGGAACCATGTCGCCGAGTGGCGCTCGCGGCTGCGCGTGGAGCCCGGCCCCGACGCGCTGTCGGCCGTGGCCGATCAGGTGGTCGCCGACTGCGAGACGTTGCTCGAGAAGGTCCGAATCGACCGGGCCGACCGCGAAGCCGAGCTGACCGATCTCATGCGGGTGCTCCGCGAGGTCGTCAATACCTTGCGTGGAGATGCCAGAAAGTTCGAAGCCGAACTGCAGCGGTCGACCACCGTGATGGAAAGCATGGTCGAGATCCAGGACATCCGCGAACTGAAACGCCAGTTGTCGCGGGAGATCGTCACGCTCAAACAGACCGTTGCCCGTCGCGAGGAAACCGACGCCAGGCAGTGCGAACTCCTGTCGTCCCGCGTCGAAGCGCTCCAGCAGAGTCTCAAGTCGGCACGAGCCGAGGCGGCCACCGACCCGCTGACGAGCCTGCCGAACCGCGGGGCGCTCGACGTCGCGCTTCGCGAGTGGATTGCCAGGGCCGCCCGGACCTCCACACCGTTTACAGTCGCGATGATCGACCTCGACGATTTCAAGCGGATCAACGACAAGCACGGCCACCAGGTCGGGGACCGGGTCATCGTCGCCGCGTCGCAGATTCTCGCTGCCTGTCTCGAAGGCGGCGACATCGCGGCGCGCTGGGGTGGCGAGGAATTCGCGCTGCTGTTCCAGACCGGGTCGACCGCGAGGGCGCGGGAGCGGCTTACCGCGTCGCTCGGCCGCATCTCGCCGTCCTACGAGTACGATCTGGGCGGCGAGCGACGGTTCGTCACGTTCACGTTCAGCGGTGGGGTCACGGCGTGGGCCGAAGGGGACACGCCGGAAGCGATGATCAAGCGGGCGGACAAGGCGCTCTACTCGGCGAAGCGCGCCGGCAAGAAGCGAATCGAGACGCGCTCACGCTCGTTCCTGCACGCGCTGGTCAGCTGACTACTTGACGGTCAATTCGACGCCGTCCCACGTCCGCACCCGGCGGATCATGTCCCACTGCTGCAGCCGATCCACACACTCCATGCCGGCCACCACGTGGCCGAACACGGTGTAGCGTCCATCCAGATGCGGCTGTGGCGAGTGCGTGATGAAGAACTGGCTGCCACCGGTATCCTGCCAATCGAGCGCCATACCCACGGTTCCGCGCAGGAACGGGCGCTCGTTCAGTTCGTCGCGAATCGTGTAGCCCGGGCTCCCCTCGCCATCGCCGCGCGTGTCGCCGTCCTGCACGACGAAGTTCGGGACGACGCGATGGATGGCCACGCCGGAAAAGGCCCCGCTGCGCGCAAGCGCGAGGAAGTTCGCCGCCGTCAACGGTGCGTCGAGTACGGCCAGTTCGATTTCGATGGTGCCCTTGTCGGTCTCGATGTACACGTGGGGCGACACCGCTGGCGACACCAGCAATGGCGACGCGTAGCGGTCGGCCGCGGAGCCGGGAGCCGGGCGGATGGCCGCGCTGAAGTCGGTGGCCGGATCGAGATCGCGTGCGAGCGCAAGCGCTTTCACCCGCACGGCCCAGTCGCCATCGGTCAGGGCCTGCTTCAGAACCGGCATGGCGGGTCCGGATCCATACTTGGCGAGCGCGCCGAGTGCGGCCGCTCTGGCCTGGTACATGCCGTCACGCTCGCCCGCGCGGTAGGCCTCGGCCAGGGCGGCTTCCCCTCCGGGGAGCTTCACCTCACCGATGGCGGTCGCCGCCGCCGCCCGGACAATCACATCGTCGTGCTTGAGCAGGCGAAGGAGGGCCGACCCGATGTCGGGCGGCCGGAACCTGGCGAGGGCCTCGACGGCAGCCGGGATCACCCGCTCGTCCCGGTCGCCGAGCATCGCGGTCAGGCGCGGCACCGCGACGGCAGGATCCAACGTCCCGACAATCGAGGCCAGGGCGGCCCGGACACTCCAGTGTGGGTCCGCATCGAGGCCAGACAACACCATGAGGAACGTGTCGGGGTCGACCTGCCGCAGCGCGCGCAAGGCGGCCGCGCGCATGGCCGGCCAGGGATCGGCCGCCAGATCGATCAAGCGATCGATCGACCCGGCGTCACCGAGCGCGCCGAGCGCCGCGACGATCTCGAGTCGAAGGCCGGGGTCGAGGAGGCGTGATTGAAGGAGTCCGCGAACGACCGAAGCGGCTTCTGGCATGCCCAACTGCCCGAGAGCACGAATCGAAGCGACGGCGGCCCGGGGATCGTCCTGCCAGCCTTGGGCCCGCAGAATCAGCGCGCCCACGGCACTGCCGTCCTTGATTGTCTGCAAGCCTCGCGCGGCGAACGCGCGCGTCAGACTGCCGCTGCCGCCGACCAGCGTCATCAACGCTGGCACGAAGCGCTTGTCGTCGGTGCGCGACAGCGCGTACGCGACCGGCCACCACCGGGCCCGCGGCTGCCCTGCCTGGTCGAGAACGACCGACGCGAGTGCGTCGTACGACTTCAGCCGCGCCAGGGCATAGATACCCAGCCGAAACGCTTCGACGCCAGTCGACTGGGGGTACCTGAGGTCGTCCGGATCGAACGTCGCGACGTTGCTGGCAGAAAGATGCCTGGTCGCCATGGCGGCGACGGCCGACGCGGACGCGGCATCCCCGACGAGACCCAGTGCCTCAGCGGCACGTCCCTGCACAAGCGGAGACGAATCGTTCAGCGCCGTCCGAAGGGGCTCGATGGCAGCTCGCTGACCGATCAGGCCGAGCGCAAAGGCCGCCATCTGCCTGACTTCAGGCTCGGCATCGGCGGCAAGAATCTTGGCCAGCGGCTCGATGCCTTCCGCGAGCCCGACGTGGCCGATGGCCAACGCGGCGCGCCGGCGTACGCGCCCCTCGCCATCGCCGAGCAATCGCACCAGATCTGGCGACGCGACGACCACTGGCGCTGCGCTGCGCGTCCTCCCGGATGCGCGCGTGGCCGCGGAGGGCGTGGTCGACACAGGTGGTGGCAGGTCGCGAAGGATCCGCTGATCTTCGAGCCTCAGCATCCACGCGAGTTTCTGCTCGTAGGTTGGTAGCGCCAGCGGCCCAGCCGGCTGGGCGGAAGCCAGCGCGGCAGCCCCAGCCCACGACATCGCCAGGAAACCGACGCACGTGATGCGGAACCCAAGACGAACGCGGAAAGACGCCCCGCCGGTTCGGGCGCTCACCGCGTGAACTCCGCGCGGCGGAGCGTGGCCTGCTCGAGCCGATCGTCGACAACGTGGACGCCAATGCCGGGACCATCGGGAACCCGGATCATCCCGTCTGGTTGAACCTCGATACCCGGCTCGATCAGATCAGGCTGGTAGTACCGGCGGCTGGCCGCCACGTCTCCCGGCAGCGAGAAGTTCGGCAAGGTCGACAGGTGGAGATTGTGCGCGCGCCCGATGCCCGACTCGAGCATCCCGCCGTGCCAGACAGGCACGTGCCTCGCGGCACACAGATCGTGGAGCCGGATCGACTCGGCGTGGCCGCCGACGCGTCCTGGCTTGATGTTGATGATGCGGCAGGCGTTCGCATCGAGTGCGTCGCGCCCAGCCCGGACAGAGTGGATCGATTCGTCCAGACAGATCGCGGTTGTCAGTTGCCGCTGGAGCGTGGCGTGATCCGCGATGTCGTCATAATCGAGGGGCTGTTCGATCATCATCAGGTCGTACTGATCCAACCTGGCCAGGTGGCCGGCGTCTTCGAGACAATAGGCCGCGTTGGCGTCCACCATCAGGGGGATCGCGCCGAAGCGTTCGCGGACCAGCGCCACGGCCTCCACGTCCCACCCGGGTTTCACTTTGATTTTGATCCGGCGGTAGCCATCGGCCAATTCGGCGGCTACGCGCTCGGCCAACTGTTCGAGCGAATCCTGGATCCCAATCGAGACGCCGGCGGCAATCTCGGTTCGTGCGCCTCCGAGCACCTGTTGCAGCGGTACACCCTGCTGCCGGGCAAACAGATCCCAGGCGGCCATCTCGATGGCGGCTTTGGCCATGTGGTGACCCCGCACGCGGTGCATCGCCGGGAACACCTCACGCGGATGCGTGAAGGTCACGCCTAGGACCAGTGGCACCAGGAACTGGCTGATCATCTGCCACGCGGTGTCGGTGGTCTCGGAACTGTAGTACGGGTTGTCGTCAGCCACGCACTCCCCGTACGCACACGCGCCCTCGCCGTCCAGTTTCGTCACCAGGAACGTCCGGTCGTAGACCCGGCCGAAGCTGGTTTCGAAAAAGCGGACCAGCGGCAACCGCACCAGTCTCAATTCGATGCGTTCGATTCTCACAACAGGTGTATGTTACCGCGCCTTGCTTCACCCGCGACGCGGTCGGTATACTCGCCCCAGTTGGACTATCGCTACCTGGCCATCGAGGGCCCCATCGGCGTCGGTAAGACCGCGCTCGCTGAACGACTTGCGGCGCGAGTGGACGCCACTGCCATCCTGGAAGACACCGAGAATCCGTTTCTCGGGGACTTCTACCAGGACCGGCCGGGCGCGGCCTTCCAGACGCAGTTGTTCTTCCTGCTGAACCGTCACCGGCAGCTCTCCGGGTTGCGTCAGACGGAACTGTTCAGCCAGGTGACGATTTGCGACTATCTGTTTGAAAAGGACCGCATCTACGCGTACCTGGATCTGAATGACAACGAGCTGTTCATCTACCAGCGGCTGTACGAACTGCTCGCGCGCGACATTCCGCGTCCCGATCTGGTGGTCTACCTGCAGGCGCCGACCGACGTGCTGGCCAAGCGCCTGAAGGAGCGCAGCCGCGACCCTGAGCAGCAGGCCTTCCGGCCCGATCCCGGCTACGTCAAGGGGTTGAACGAGGCCTATCAGCACTTCTTCTTCCACTACACGACGACCCCCCTGCTCGTCGTAGAGACCTCACAGATCGACTTCGGCCGGAGCGACGAGGCAATCGACGACCTGGTCCGGCAGATCAAGACGCTCGGCCGCGGCACGCAGTACTACGTGCCCAGGACACGGTAAAGCGCAGTCGGTAGTCGGGGTTCGGGGTTCGGGGGGACTCGGAGAGGCGACCTCCCGTCTCGTGACGTGCTTCTGCCGTTGATCGACCACTGGCTTCGGAGTGCCTGAACACCAGGCCTCCAGCGCGAAAGCTCAGGACGACAATCTCGGATTCGAGTCTTTCGTCTTTCGGCTGCCAATCCCGAATCCCCAATCCCGAACCCCGTCTGCTTACACCCCGCCCGTGGGCGCCTTGTTCGTGCGCCCTGCCCTGTCTGAGCCATCTTTTGATAAGCTGTGACCGGAATGCCCTGGTTCAAGAAGGAAAAGAAGACGCCGATTGCGACCACGAAGGACACGACCGTCCGTGTTCCCGAAGGCCTGTGGGTCAAGTGTCCGTCGTGCAGCCACATCATCTACAACAAGGATCTGCAGGCCAACGTGCATGTGTGTGGCAAGTGCGCGCACCACTTTCGCATGACCGCGGCCGAGCGCCTGCGGTCACTGTTCGATGGTGACTGGGAGGAGTACGACTCCGACCTGATGTCGACCGACCCGCTGGTGTTCACCGATACGAAACCGTACCGCGAGAGACTGGCGTCCTCAATTAAGTCTACCGGCCGGCGCGACGCCATCGTCACCGCGCGGGGCCTGCTCGATGGGATCCCTGTTCACATTGCGGCCATGGAGTACGGCTTCATCGGCGGCAGCATGGGCGTGGTCGTCGGCGAAAAAATCACGCGGGCGATCGAGCGCGCCCAGGCCGAACGCACCTCGGTCATCATCGTCTCGTGCTCGGGCGGAGCGCGCATGATGGAGGGCGCGCTGTCGCTCATGCAAATGGCCAAGGTCTCCGCCGCGCTCGCGCGGCTCGACCGGGCCAGGCTGCCGTACATCTCGGTGCTCACCGATCCGACCACCGGTGGCGTGACGGCGAGCTTCGCGATGCTCGGCGACCTGAACATCGCCGAACCCAAGGCGCTCATCGGCTTCGCGGGGCCGCGCGTGATCGAGCAGACGATCCGCCAGAAGCTGCCCGAAGGATTCCAGCGCAGCGAGTTCCTCGTCGAACATGGCATGCTCGACGTCGTGGTGGACCGGCGGGAACTCAAGGCGACCATTGCCCGCGCGCTGCGGTTCATGAGAGCCGACGAGAAGAAACCAGTAGCCAGTAGCCAATAGTCAGCAGACGGTAGATCTACTTCTTCTCGCCTCTGGCTGGATCCCATGGAATCCCTGGAATACCTCTTCGGCCTCGAGTTTCACGGCCACAAGTTCGGCCTGGAGAACATCAGGGCCTTGACCGGTGCCCTCGGACGGCCCCAGGCCGCCTACCGCACGGTCTGTGTCGCGGGGACCAACGGCAAAGGCTCGGTCTGCGCGATGGTCGCTCGGGCGTTGACCGCGGCAGGACATCGAACCGGTCTGTATACGTCTCCGCACCTGGTCACCCTTCGGGAGCGGTTCGTCGTCGACGGCGAGATGGTCACCGACGTCGAGATGGCCGCCGCGCTCGATGAGGTGCGCACCACCATCGATCGGTTGCTCGAGCATGGCGGCCTGCGCGCCCAACCCACGTTCTTCGAGGTCGTCACCTCGATGGCGTTGGTCATGTTCCGCCAACGTCGCGTGGACATCGCCGTGCTCGAAGTCGGTCTCGGCGGACGTCTGGACGCCACAACGGTGGCAACGCCAATAGCCGGCGCCATTACGACGATTGACCTCGATCATCAGGCGCATCTCGGCGGGACGATTCGAGCCATTGCCGCTGAGAAGGTGGGCATCGCCAAGCCGGGCATGGTTGTCGTGTGCGGCGAGCGAAAGCCGGAGGCCGTCGACGTGATCGATGAGGTCTGCCGCCGTCAGGGCGCATCGCTCGTTCAGGCGTGGGACGGTGTTGACGTGTCTGCCTCGTCGAGGGCCGGATTGACGACGATGGCGCTGCGGACGCCGGCGCGGTCGTACGCCCCGTGCACCCTCGCCCTCCGCGGGGTTCATCAGATCGGGAACGCCGTGGTGGCGGTGCGACTCCTCGAAGCATTGGACGCGGCTGGCGTCTCCGTTCCGCCTCCAGCGGTCGTCGACGGCCTCACGCGGGCACGATGGCCATGCCGGCTTGAGCTGGTGTCGTTCGACGATGGCCGCGAGATGCTGCTCGATGCCGCACACAACCCGGCCGGAGCCGAATGCCTCGCCGCCTACCTCCGGGATGCCTATCCAGAAGGTCTGCCACTGGTGTTCGGCGCGATGCGGGACAAGGACATCGAAGGCATGTTGCGTGTGTTGCTCCCGCACGCAACGCGAATCATGCTGACATCCCCACCGTCGCCCCGCGCGGCGCCTCCAGCCGAGCTCGGGGCCCTCATCGCGACACTCAAACCCGAACTGCCCATTCAGATCGAACCCGATCCGTCCAAGGCGGTTGCGTGCGCGTTTCAGTTCGGGCGCGCCATCTGCGTTGCCGGCTCGATTTTCCTCCTGGGAGCAATTCTGCCGACGATTCCGCAACACGGTCGAACCGACTGACGCCGTAACCCGCGCGCTCTGGCGACCCGAGATCCGGCGGCCGGAGAGTCTGTCCGCTATGCTAGGATGCTGTGTTCCCCGCCATTCGCGGCCCAATCAGGGGAACAGCAAGGAGCCGGACCCTCGTGTCTTCCGAGAATAAACGCTGGCGCATCGGCGTCATTGGCGCGGGCGAATGGGGCCCCAACCACGTCAGGAACTTCGCCGCGCTTCCAGGAGCCGACGTCGTCGGCGTCGCCGACCTTCGGCAGGAACGCCTTGCCCGGATCAAATCGATACAACCCGGCGTCGCCACCTTCTCTACCGCCTCCGAGATGATGGCCACGGCCAAGCCCGACGCGGTGGTCGTGGCCACTCCGACCATGACGCACTTCGAGGTGGTGGGCCAGGCGCTTAAAGCCGGCAAACACGTTCTCTCCGAAAAGCCCCTGTGTCTCACCGGCGCCGAGGCCGACGAACTCGTGAAGCTCGCCGCCGATCGCAATCTGCGCCTGATGGTTGGCCACGTGTTCCTGTTCAACCCCGGCATCCTCAAGATCAAGGAACTGGTGACGGCGGGACATCTGGGCCGCGTCTTTTACCTGTTCGCCCGGCGGACCAACCTCGGCCCGATCCGCAGCGACGTGAACGCGGTGCTCGACCTCGCCACTCACGACATCTCGATCTTCAACTACCTGCTCGACTCGGTGCCGGTCGAAGTCTCGGCGGTCGGCAAGGCCTTCCTCCAGCCGGGCATCCAGGATGTCGCGGTGATGACACTCCAGTACCCGGGCGACGTGGTGGCCTCGATCCACGTGAGCTGGCTCGACCCGAAGAAGGTCCGCGAAATCACGGTGGTGGGCGAATCGCGCATGGCCACGTGGGACGACATGGCGACGATGGGCCCGGTGACGGTGTTTGACAAGGGCGTGCTGAAGAAGCCGCGCGAGTACGCGGACTTCGGCGAGTTCCAGTTGCTCGCCCGCGAAGGCGATGTGACGCTGCCCAAGGTGCCGCGCGAAGAACCGCTCCGGATGCAAGCGCGCGCCTTCCTCGAAGGCCTCAACGCTCCCGAAAAACTCAGAAGCGACGGCCGGTTTGCCGCCGACGTGGTGCGCGTCGCGGCCGCCATCAACGAATCGATGTCGATGGGCGGCGCGCCGGTCAAGGTGTAGCCGGGACGTTCAGCCGAGTCCCCCGGGGAGGGACTGATCATGGGCGACTTCTTCAAGCATCCGCTCGCGCTGGTCGAAACCGACCAGATTGGCGATAAGACCAATGTCTGGGCCTACGCGCACGTGATGAAGGGTGCGGTGGTCGGCAGCCACTGCAACATCGGCGATCACGCCTTCGTCGAAAGCGGCGCGGTAGTCGGCGACGATGTGACGATCAAGAACGGCGTGGCGGTATGGCAATACGTCACGGTGAAGAACCGCGTGTTCCTCGGCCCCAATTGCTCGCTCACCAACGACAATCGGCCCCGCAGCAAGCGCGATTGGACACCGGTGGCCACCACCATCGAGGAGGGCGCCACCATCGGCGCTAACGCCACGATCGTCTGCGGCTGCCACATCGGGCGCTACGCGTTTATCGGTGCGGGCGCTGTGGTGACCAGGCCGGTGCCGGATTACGCGGTGGTCCTGGGCAACCCGGGCCGCGTGCGAGGCTACGTGTGCGAATGTTGCCAGCCGCTGATCGGGCGCGGATCGCTGCTCACGTGCAAGAAGTGCGGGCTGCGTTACAGCAAAACGAGCAAGGGCGTGACCACACTCGAGGGTGATGCGAGGCCCGCGAGGAAGACCAAGAAGCGGTGACAGCCTCCCGCCCGGCCCTTCGCGTGATGGCCGCCTCGATTGCACACAACGAGGCCGCCAAGATCGGCCGCGTCCTCGACCGCTTTCCCCCTGGTCTGGTTGATCGCATCGTCGTCGTCGACGACGCGTCCACCGACAACACTCCCAAGGTGGCGGCTGGCAAAGGCGCGGTCGTGCTGAGGCACCCGACGCGGTCGGGCGCGGGTGCTGCCATCCGCACCGCCATCAAGTACGGTCTCGCCGAGAACTTCGACGTCGTCGTCATCCTGGCCGGCAACGACAAGGACCGGCCGCCCGAAATCGAACGACTACTTGCAGCGATTGACGATGAGGGGTGCGACTTCGTGCAGGGGTCGAGGTACCTGCCGGGCGGCGATTTCGGCAACATGCCGTTCTACCGGCAGATAGCGACGCGCATCGTGCACCCGTGGCTGTTTTCGCTGATTGTGATGCGCCGCTTCACCGACACGACCAACGGCTTCCGCGCCATCCGATTGTCAGCGTTGCGCGCGTCGGGCATCGATCTTGACCAGCCGTGGCTTGACCACTACGAGCTGGAGCCGTACCTGTTCTACAAGATGGTCCGGCTTGGATACAAGGTGAAGGAAGTGCCGGTGACCAAGATTTATCCGCCGCACGAGCTCGGCTATACCAAGATGAAACCCATCACCGGGTGGTGGAGCATCCTGCGGCCTTTGATCCTGTTGGGACTCCATATAAAGAGGTGACGCGTGGACATCGTACCGTTTGTTGATCTGGCGGCTCATCATGCGCCCATCCGCGAGCAGTTGAACGAAGCGGTGGGCAAGGTGCTGACGCACGGCAAGTACATTCTCGGCCCCGAGGTGGAGGCGTTCGAACAGGGTTTCGCGAAGCTGGTTGGGGCCAGGCACGCCATCGGCGTCAGCTCAGGCCTCGACGCCCTGCGGATCGCCTTCGAGGCATTGGGCATCAAGGCCGGTGACGAAGTGATCGTGCCGGGCAACACGTTTATCGCGACGGCGCTCGCGGTGTCGGCGGTGGGTGCGGTGCCGGTGCTGGTTGATTGCGACCCCGAGACCTACAACATCAACGTCAATCTGATCGAACCCGTCATCACGAAGAAGACCAAGGCTATCTGCCCGGTGCACCTGTACGGCCAGGCGGTCGACATGGACGCGATCCTGGCGATCGCGAAAAAGCACGGTCTCAAGGTTGTCGAGGACGCATGCCAGGCGCACGGGTCGCGGTACAAGGGCAAGGGTTGCGGGTCGATGGGCGATTTCGGGACGTTCAGCTTCTACCCGGGCAAGAACCTCGGCGGGATGGGCGACGGCGGCATGGTGACCACCAACGACGACGGGCTGGCGGCGACCGTGAGGCAGTTGCGGGCGTACGGCGAGTCGAAGAAGTACCACCACGTCGTGAAGGGCACCAACGCGCGGCTCGACACGATTCAGGCGGCGATTCTCGGCGTGAAGCTGCCGCGGCTCGAGGCATGCAATGCCTTGCGGCGCAAGCACGCCCACGCGTATGACGCGGGCTTGAAGGGGATTCCAAATGTCGTGGCGCCGAAGATTCCGGCGGACGACCCGTCACACATCTACCACCTGTATGTCATCCGAACGCCGAAGCGCGAGCAGTTGCAGCACTTCCTGCACGAGAAGGGCATCCAGACCGGCATCCACTACCCGATTCCGATCCACCGCCAGCCGGCGTATGCGGAACTGGCGTCGAGCGCGAGCCGTCTGCCGGTGACCGACGGGACCGCGGACCAGATTCTGTCGCTGCCGATGTTCCCGGAGCTGACGCAGGCGCAGATCGACCGCGTGTGCGCGGCTATCCGGGAGTTCCACGCCTAGCGGGAAAGAGGTCGGGTGACTTTTTCCTTCCGGCGCCACGTGCGAGACGCTTCCAACATGCGGAAGAAATCACCCGACCCCGTTTCTTTGCCGGCCTGGGCGCAGGCGGCCGACGCGATCACGCTCCTGCTCCTGGCCGCCGCCACTGCCATCTTCCTTTACGGCGGCTACCGCGGCCGTATCGCTGGCATCAAAGTCTCCCTGCTCGATCCGTGGCGGCCGGCCATTGCGGCCGTCGTGCTCCTCGTCATCCGCCACCTCGTCGCGCGGCACCATCCGCTTCATCGGCGGCTGTGGTTCGCCGTGCTGTGGCCGTTCCGAGTGCTGACGGTCGCCGCGCGCGCCGTGACGCGCATCCCGGTCACCAACGACATCGATGAATTCGGCGCGCCGGGCGGGAGCGCGCCGTGGGCCGGGGGCGCATGGGTTCGCCCCACTGTGATGTTTTTTGTGTTCTGGGTGCTGACGCTCATCATGACGTACCCCCAGGGGACGTCGATGATGACCGTGCGCGATCCAGGCGACCCGTACTTCACCGTGTGGCGGCTCTCGTGGGTCGCGCACCAGCTGCCGCGCGACCCGCTGCATCTGTTCGACGCCAACATCTTCTACCCGGAGCGCTTCACGCTCGCCTTCTCGGACGCCATGTTGCTGCCGGGCCTGATTGGCGCGCCGTTTCTCTGGCTGGGCATGCACCAGCTGTTCCTGTCAAACCTCGCCGTGCTCGCCACCTTCGTCCTGTCGGCGATGGCCATGTTCAGCCTGGTGCGGGCGCTCACCCGAAACGACGGGGCGGCGTTTGTCGCCGCCGTCATCTTCGCGTTCTACCCGTTCCGTTTCGAACACTACTCGCATCTCGAGCTGCTGATGACGTTCTGGATGCCGCTGGCGTTGCTGTGCCTCCATCGCGTCATCGCACAACCCAGCGCGCGGCGTGGCGCCGCCACCGGCGTCGTGGTCGCGGCCCAGGCGCTGTCCTCGCTCTATTTCGGGATCTATCTCGCGACGTGGATGGTTGTGGTGTGGGGCGTGCTGGCCGCGGGCGCCCGGCGCGTGCGCGCGACGCTGGCACCGCTGGCCGTCGGTTGCGCCGTAGCCGGCGTCCTGCTGCTGCCGTTGGCGCTACCCTACCTGGCGAGCCGCGGCGTGGTGGGCGACCGCGACCTCTCAGGGATCCAGTTCTACAGCGCGCACTCCGTGAACTATCTCGGCGCCCTCGAACCCAGCATCGTCTACGGCCGGCAGTTGGCGCGGTTCCACGGCCCCGAGGCCTCGCTGTTCCCGGGCCTGACGGTCGTCGTGCTGGCCGCCGTCGCGTTGTGGCCGCCGTTCTCGCTGGTCCGGCTGGCCTACGGGGTGGGGCTGCTGTTTGCGTTTGATGCCTCGCTGGGTCTGAACGGCATCACGTATCCCCTGCTCTATCACGCGTTGTTCCCCTTCCGCGGCCTGCGCGTGCCGGCGCGCTTCTCGATGCTGGTCGGCGTGTCGCTTTCCGTGCTGGCGGGGTACGGCGTGGCGCGCATCACCGGCTGGCTGCGGCGGCCCTGGTCACGCTATATGCTGGCGGCCGCGCTGGCGGCCATCGTGCTGATGGAGAGCCGCGTGGTGCTCACCTTTGTGCCAGCACCCCGCAACCCGCCGCAGATCTACGAGTTCTTCAAGGGCCGGCCAGCCGGGGTCATCGCGGAGCTCCCGGTGCCCGACGCCGAGGCCAACTTCTGGAAGGAAGCGCGCTACGAGTACTTCTCGACGTTCCACTGGATGACGCTCGTCAACGGCAACAGCGGCTTCTTCCCGCGTTCGTACATGACGTTCCTGCGCGAGGCGCGCGCGTTCCCCGACGACCAGTCGGTCATGATGTTCCGCCAGCGGCACGTCGAGTTCATCGTTGTGCACGAGGATGGCTTTGGCGCCACGCGCTACGACGAGGTGATCGCCGCCATGGCGCGCCGCCCGGAGCTGCGCCTGGTGGCTCTTGATCCCGGCCTCAGGCGTGGCGACGAGGCCCGCATCTACCAGCTCCGCTGAAAGAGGGTCGGGCGCATTCTTGCGCAAGTCGTAAGAAGTCAGCCGCTCCATTTCCTCTCATTTGATGGTGGTGGCCGGGGCTAGAACAGCGTCGACAGCCAGGGCGTTTCGATTTCCGAGATGCCGGAGAGCACTGACAGATTGCCCACGATGACGAGCGGCCAGAACCAGCGGTGTGGCAGTTTGGCAATCTGGATGTTGAAGGCGATCGCCAATGGCAACAGCACGCGTGGGGCCGCGCCCGGGTCGCCTGTCCACACGGCGTAGCTCGTCACGACGAACAGCACGCAATAGGGCGCCGCCATTCGCCACCACGGGCTCTTCCAATCCCACCGGGTCGCCAGATACACGGCCTGCACGGTCAACCCCACGAGCACCGCCGCATTGAGGGGCGCGGCCGACGCCCAGCCGTGTACGCGGAACTCGGTCAGCGTCGCCGACCATTTCGTCAGATAGCCGGCCAGCGGATAGCTGAAGCTGGCGGGGTTCGAATACATGAAGCTCGGGTACACGGATCGGACATACATCGACCAGAGCAGGAACGGAAGGATGATGAGGGCAATCCGGCCGGCCGCGTTGAGGAGTTCGTCGCGCGTTCGTGGAATGCGATCGAAGAGCAGGAGGCTTCCGCCCATATTGGTTTCGCGCCCGAGGCCGGAAAGTCCCATGAGGCTGGCTGCCAGCCAGTGGCGCTGGCGCTCGTGGGCGAGGATGGCCAGCGTCACCACCAGCATGCTCGGTCCATCGGCCAGCGACAACCGGACCGATCCGAGCAGTCCCGTCCCGTAGAGGCAGCCGATCCACGGCAGCACGTTGCGCAGGCGCGACGGCGGCAGCCACCGCGCGAGCAGCCACGCGAGCGCGAGCCACGCCAGGATGTTCTGCAGCGCGAACGCCTTCAGGATCCACTCGGGTTGGCCCAGGCCCAGCAGGTAGGCCGTCCACGAAAACAGGATGCGTCGCGCGCGGTACGGCGGATTGTCGAGCGCGGTATCGATCTCCCGGTTGCGAAGCAGCGGCTCCACCGCCAGTTGCGCGTAGAACTGGCCGTCGTAGCCCCACGAATCCGGATACGTCGTGTGGGGAACGTTGCGGACGGCGGTCAGCGTGCGGTAGTAGAACTGGTCGCCGAAGTTGATGAGGGCGGTGAAGCCGGTCTTGCGATGATAGAAGTGCTTGATCGACACGAGGAACACGACGACGACCGCGATGTAGAGCAAGGTCGTGCCGATCGTCGCCCACTGGGCACGCGACGGTCGCGGAATGCGGGAGGACAGCGAGAATGTCAGCGCCACCAGGCCTCCGGACGCGGGGTGGGTCCCCGAGGTTCATCTACTCTCTGGTGCGCTTCGCGCTTTGTCAAGCCGGAGACGGGCAGACTCAACCGACGCTGTGGCGTGTCAGAACAGCTGCGACAGCCAGGGCGTCTCGATGGCGGCGATCCCGGAAACGACTGACAGGTTTCCCAGGATGACGAGCGCCCAGAAACTCCACCCCTCCAACCTGGCCACGAGCACATTGAAGGCGAAGGTGAGCGGCAACAGCACGCGCGGGGCCGCGCCCGGCGAACCGCCCCAGACAGCGTAGCTCGTCATCGCAAAGAGCAGGCAGTAGGGAGCCGCCATCCGCCACCATGCGCTCTTCCACTCCCACCGCAGCGCCAGGAACGCCATTTGCACCGACAGGCCGATCAGGACGGCGAAATTGAAGCGGGCATTCGAATGCCAGCCGTACTGGTAGTACTCGCCAAGCGTCGTTGACCACTTGGTCAGGTAGCCCGAGAACGGCACGGCGAAGCTGGCAGGGTTGGTGTAGGAGAAATTCGGGTAGATCGATGACACGTAGAGCGACCACAAGAAGAACGGGAGCAGGATACATGCCGCGGTCCCACACACCGTCAGGATCTCCTGGCGCGTGCGCGGCACCCGACTAACGAGCAGCCCGCTCCCGATCATGTTGGTTTCGCGGCCCAGACCGGACATCGCCATCAAGCCCGTTGCGAGCCAGCCGCGCTGACGCTCGTGCGCGAGGATGGCGAGCGTCACGACCAATATGCTCGGCCCCTCGAGCATTGACAATCGGACCGAGATGAGCAGGCCCGCGCTGTACAGACATCCGATCCACGGCAGCACGTTTCGTGCGCGCACAGGCGGAAACCAGTAGAGCAATGCGCCGGCCAGCGCGAGCCACGCGACGATGTTCTGCATCGCGTAGGCTTTCAGGATCCACTCCGGCTCTCCTCGACCGGCGAGGTAGGCCGTCCACGCGAACAAGATCCGGCGCGAGCGGTAAGGCGGGTTGTCGAGAGCGACGTCGAGTTGTCGATTGCGGAGCAGCGGCTCCACCGCCATCTGCGCATAGAACTGGCCATCGTCGCCCCAGTCGTCAAGCGAGATCGCATGCCGCGCGTAGCGGACGGCGGGCAGCGTGCGATCGTAGAACTTGCTGCCGAAGTGGATGAGTGAAGTGAATCCAGTGTTCTTCTGGTAAAAATGTCTGATTGAAATGAGGAACACGACAACGACCGCGATATAGAGCGCAATCGTCCCGATCCTCGCCCACTGGGCGCGCGCGAGGAGCGGGATGTGCAACAGCGACGGAAGAGTCAGCGCCACCGGGCCTCCGAGCGCGGGGGCGATCCCCCGAAGTTCATCTACTCTCTGGTGCGCTTCGTGCTTTGTCAAGCCGGTCGGTGTGCGTGAGCATGCGCACACTCAGCCAGGATGCGGCGAACTGTTATATCGTGTCGACGTGAGCCCATTGGCATCCGCCCTCGGCCCTCCAGCCGGCGTGTTGATTGAGATTACCAGCCGCTGCAACCTGACGTGCAGGATGTGTCCGCTCACCACCGGCCGAACGCCGTCGAGCGCGCAGCCCGGGCCCATGTCCGACCAACTGTGGCAGGCTGTCGTGCCGTTCGCGACGCAGGCCGGCCATGCGAATATCGGCGGCTACGGCGAGCCGCTGTTGAATCCCAGGTGCCTCGACTATCTGCGGGAGCTCGACCGGGAGGGCATTCACACGACGCTCACGACCAACGGCACACTGGTCACGCCGGCCATCGCCGCGGAACTCGCCGCGCTCGTACACCTCGATAGTGTCAATGTCTCGATCGACTCGCCCGACGCCGCCATCTACAAGGCCATTCGCGGGGGGCTGGTCGAGAAAGCACTGACGGGGGTGGGACATCTCGCAGCCGCGCTCAAACCGTCGCAGCGCACGGTGTCGTCCGTCATGATGCGCACCAACATTGAGAGTCTGTTCGCGTTTCCCGCCCGCCTCGCGGAGTTGGGCGTCCGGACGTACGTGCTCCAGGGACTCGTGGACTACACGCCAGGCCTCGAGCCCGAAGAGACGCGCTGGCGAGACGGTCTGGCGGCAGATGTCGCGAGGCTGCAGGAGGAGTCCGACCGCGCCGGGTTGAACCTGGTATTCGAGTTGCCGGAACGCGTGGCGGCCGAGACCCACGATCCGGCCGATCTGCTGCGCCCGCCGGCTGAAGAGCGGCGCCCATCTGAGACAGACACGAAGCAGTGCTTCGCGCCGTGGGACGTGCCCATCATCGACAAGGACGGCAAGGTTTTCCCGTGCTGCTACGCCCTTAGCAACGCGACCGCGATGATGGGCGACCTCAACGAGGCCAGCGCGAACGACATCTGGCAGGGCGAACGGTTCGAGGCGTTTCGTGCCGGCATTGTTGATGGCCGCACGATGCCCGGCATTTGCCGAAGCTGCACCGTGGTTCCCACCGGGCCGCATCCGCTGCGCCTGTACTCGATTCGCCTGCTGCCGGCGCAATCAACGCTCGAGGGCGGCGTCGAGATGTGCCTCGCCGTGCAGAACGCAGGCGCATCCACGTGGACCGCGAGCGACACGATCCTCATCGGCACAGCCAATCCGAGGGATGGTCATTCCGCGTACTACGATCCGAGCTGGATTGGGCGCAATCGGATCTGCTCGTTTGCGGAAGCCGCGGTTCCACCGGGCGGCACCGCGACATTCCGCTTCAGAATCGCGCCGTCCGAGCAGGTCGCCGAAGAATCGTTTCAGCTGGTCGTCGAACACCAGTGCTGGGTGCCTGGCACGCGGTTCCAGGTGGGCGGTCGCGTAACAGGACGCGAAGCACTCGCGGGCGGCGGCGAACCGCGAACCGAATCCACGGGCTTGCGGGCGATCGTTCGCCGGCTCGTCGGCCCCCGCACGTAGACAGCTGCTGTCGACCACATCCTGCCGAATGAAGCACGTTTCCGTCACCGCGGCGCGAAGATGGATCTCACATCGAGATCGTCATGCCGGCAGAAGCCGGGGTCCCCGACGCGGCAGCCGCGTTGGGGTGGCAGCCGGCATCCAGAGTGGTACATGACTGGATTCCGGCATTCGCCGGAATGACGGAATGGAAGGGACTCTTCCGACGCCGACAACCGGACTGCCGGGTTACTATGGTCGTCAGTGCTCACCCTCCAGGAAACCATCTCCGGCTTCTCTCGCGCCATGTACAGCAACTGGCTGTGGCACCGGCCGCTCCAGTTGCTGATTGACGCGGGCGAAGGGCTCCAGCTGGCCCTCGGCCAGAAGGTGTGGGCACCGGACATCGTCGCGATCACGCACGGGCACGCTGATCATCTGCTGGGCCTCCCGGGTTTCATCGCCTCACGTCGCTTCAGCAAGGGCGCGCAGGACAAGCCCGTCACGATTATCTATCCCGAAGGCACGGCGGGCGTCGAGACGATCCGCGATCTGGTCGGCCGCCTCTGGTCACACGAGCAGTTTCCGGTGACGTGGATCGGCGTGAAGGCCGGCGACGAGCGCCCGTGCGGTCGCACGCGCGTGTTGCAGGCGTTCGCGTCAAGGCACGGCATCTCCGAGCTGACGCTCGGGTATCGTGTCCTCGAGGTGCGCCGTCACCTGAAGGCCGAGTTCACGGGACTGCCCGAATCCGAGGTGCGCGAGCGCGTTCGCACGATGGGCCGCGACGCCATCATGGAGGAATACCGCCATGTCGTCTTTGCGCACACGGGCGACACGATGCCGATTCCGCCAGAACTGGTGACGAAGGCCGACCTGCTGGTCCACGACGCGACGTTTCTCGATGCGGACGAGCGCAAGTGGGACATTCACGCCACGGTGGGCGAGGCGCTCGAGGTCGGACGCGCGGCCGGCGTCCGCTGCCTGTTGTTGCACCATCTGTCGATCCGTTACGAGCGGGGCGACGCACTTCGCCGGCTGCGTGCGCTCGTCGCCGAATCGGGCTTCGCCGGCGATTGCTGGCTGCTCGACGATGGACGGATGATCAACCTTCGGTAGGGGTGATTCAGCGCTCACGACCGACGACGTGCTCAATTCCACGGAATGGCTTGGGCCGGACAGGCCTGATATCGCGACGAATAGCGCCTAATCTCGCCCGCGGGGCCCCTGGTCGGCCGCCTCCGCCTTCGGCTACGGCGAGCCAAGGCCGCGTGCGCCGTCTCGGGTGTTTTCCGGAGACCGCCTCCGGCGGTTACCCCTGTCAATCCCGGGCTGATGCGACCGCGCAAATCAGCACGTTCGGCCCCACAAATCCGCACTATTTCCCTGTGAATCCGGGCATTATCCCGATTGAGAAAATCGTGTCGCGGCCGTAGATTATATATAGAAGGTGAGAGTGAGAAACGGGACAGAGAACAACGGGCAACGAACTGGCACTGACATAGAAAGAAGGACATCATGGCACACGAAGGCGGCACCAAGGTCAACTACGGGTTCTACTGGAGCGCCAGGGCCTGGGACATGGCGATGATTCCGGCCGAGGGCGGTCTCCTGCCAGGCGGATCGGATCGGCGCTACACCCGGATCCCGAGCTTCCTGTTCCTGCTGATGGCTCCCTTCATGGGCGCCCTCTACGTGGTGTTCCTGCCCTTCGTGGGCTTCGCGATGGTGGCCGGTTACGCCGCCCGCGGCATCAAGCGGCTGGCGACCAACGCTTTCATGAACATCGCGGTGGCGGTGAGCCCGCACTGGGCGCCCGGCGAGGCCTACCTGGCTGGCCGGCGGAAGGCGAAGGCTGATAAGCTTGCGGCGCGCAAGACCGCGAAGCCCGGGCACGGCGGGCACGAGTAGACGGGTCGATAGGACGCGAGGACGGCACGACAAGGCCGGATCCGCGCTTCGCGAGAAGAGATTGAGCGGCTGCCCGCGTGGCAGGCTCAGCAAGAACGGGCGGTGTCGGGAGGACGGATGCCGGATGGGGGCCCGGCACCTGGACTCCTGCACCGCCCGGAGTGTTTTCCTGGCGAGAGATGGTCAGGGCGTGATGTCGGCCTCGACCTTCGCTCGGCAATCCGGGCAGATGCCGTGGCTGAAGGTGGCTTCGGTGTGATTGCGCACGTAGACTTCGATCTGCTCCCAGGAGCCGCTGTCATTTCGGACCTTCTTGCTCCACGCACAGATCGGGAGCAGCCCGTGCGGCCCGCCCTCCCGCCGTATAATCGTCCGGTACGCTCCCTCGTTTTCCTAAGTCCTTCGATTCATAAATTCGGCGACGAATTTATTCACTCAGGACTTAGTGCTGAGCGAGCATCTTTCACCGCAGTCGCCTCGCAAGAATACGCAAGCGTCCTTGCGAGTCGAAGCACTAAGGAGAACAGCAACCGTGCTTACCACCAGTCGGCGGATCGCCGGAATCGGTCTGCTGGCCCTGGCCTGTCTCGCGGCGGCGCAGCGCCCACCCGCCCGAGACGCCGGTGCCGCGTCAGACACGATCAAAATCCCATTTGAAAGCTACACACTCGCCAATGGACTGACCGTCATCCTATCGGTCGACCATACGACACCGACCGTCGCGGTCAATGTCTGGTATCACGTCGGATCGAAGAACGAGGTGCCTGGGCGAACCGGATTTGCGCACCTGTTCGAACATGTGATGTTCACCGGGTCGGGCCACGTGCCGTACGGGCTGCAGGACAAGCTGACGGAAGGGGTAGGCGGCAGCAACAATGGGACCACGTCGAACGACCGCACGACCTATTACGAGACCGTGCCCTCCAACTACCTGGAATCGGCGTTGTGGATTGAATCCGACCGCATAGGCTTCCTGCTCGACACGCTTGATATCGCCAAGCTGAACGCGCAGCGCGACATCGTCAAGAACGAGCGCCGGCAGAGCGTGGACAATCAGCCGTACGGCCGCGTCACCGAGATCCTCGCGCAGGCCACCTACCCGGCCGGCCATCCCTATTCGTGGGACGTCATCGGCAGCATGGAAGACCTGTCGGCGGCGTCGGAAGCCGACGTGAAGGACTTCTTCCGCATCTACTACGCGCCGAACAACGCATTTCTCGCGATTGTGGGCGACTTCGACCCGGCGCAGGCGAAGGCGTGGGTGTCTAAGTACTTCACGGACATCCGGCGCGGCAAGCCCGTCACGCGGCCCGTGGTGGCGCCGGTCACGCTCACCGCCGAGAAGCGGCTTGTTTACGAGGACAAGGTGCAGGTGGCGCGCCTCTACGCGCAGTGGCCCACCGTCGGCGAGACCCACGACGATGTCTACGCGCTCGACGTGATGGGGGCCATCCTGTCGGGCCGGCGCACCGCGCGCATCACGAAGGCGCTGGTCTACGACGAGCAGGCGGCCGCCTCGGTGATGGCCGGTCAGAGCTCGAACGAGGACGTTGGCGAGTTTCAGCTCGTCATCACGCCGCGGCCCGGCCACACCCTGACCGAACTCGAGGGGGCGGCCGACGGCGTCATCGCAAAGTTGAAGCAGGATGGCCCGACGGCCGAGGAAATCCAGCGGGCCCTGGCCGGAGAGGAGTTCAGCTTCCTGGTCGGCCTCGAATCGAACCTGGGCAAGGCGATGCAGTTGTGCGACGGCGCCGGGTTCCACGGTAACGCCGGGTTCTTCAAGACGGCGTACCAGAAGTCGCAGGCCGTCACGCCGGCCGACGTGAAGCGAGTGGCCAACAAGTACCTCACCAGCGGCCGCGTGGTGCTGAGCGTGGTTCCGACAGGCAAGCTCGAGCAGGCGTCGAAGCCCGCGGAGAGCAAGAAAGTGACAGGCGACAGCCTGCCGAGCCCGGAGGTGCAGCGATGAACGCGACACTCACCCGATTCACCCGCACCTCGCTCGTCGTCGCCGCACTGGTGATGCTACCGATTGCGCTTGCGCCCGTGGCTGCGCAGCAGACAGCCGCCAAACCGGCGGCTGCGCCCGTCAAGCCGGCCGCGGCGAAACCCGCGCAGGCAGCGCCCGCCTTTGATCGCACGAAGATCCCGGGGGCGGGCAAGACGCCCGTGCTGCGCGTGCCGACATGGACGAAGACCACGTTGTCGAACGGCGCGGAGCTTATCGTGTCGGAAAAGCACGATCTCCCTCTCGTGTCGTTCTCGATGAGCTTCATGGGCGGGTCGGCCCAATTCGAGCCGGCGGGCAAGCGCGGCTTAGCCAGCATCACAGCCTCGATGATGAGCGAGGGCACGAAGACCCGCGACGGCGAGGCGCTCTCAAACGCCTTGCAGTTGCTCGGCACCGGGATCGGCGTCAGCATCGGCGCCGAATCAGGCGGCGTCGGCTTCGGCTGCACGAAGACGAAGTTCGCCCAGGCGCTCGACCTGATGGCTGACATCCTGGTCAACTCGACGTTCCCGGCCGATGCGCTCGAGCGGATTCGCGCGCAGCGGCTGGTCGGCCTCACGCAGGCCAAAGCGCAGCCGGGCTCAATTGCCGCGCGCGTCTTCCCGCGCGTGCTCTACGGCACGTCCCATCCGTACGGCGCGATGACGACGGAGGAATCGCTCAAGGCCATCACGAGAGAGGATGTCGTCGCGTTGCAGAAGGCGTACTACCAGCCCGGGCGCGCCGTCATCATCGTCACGGGCGACGTGAATGCGGCAACGGTCAAGGCGACCATCGAGAAGGCGCTGGCCGGCTGGCCCGCCGGCGGCACGAGACCGCCGTTCTCGTACCCCGCTGTGCCGGTGCGGCCGACGACGACAATTTACCTCGTCGACAAGCCTGGCGCGGCGCAGTCCACCTTCGCGATCGGCCTCCCGGGGCCGCCGCGGAGCACGGCTGACTACTATGCGCTGCAGGTGATGAACACGATGCTCGGCGGGTTCTTTCAATCGCGGCTCAACGCCAATATCCGCGAGGAAAAAGGCCTGAGCTACGGCGTCAACTCGTCGTTCTCGTACGGGCGCGGCCCGGGCGCGTTTCGCGCCGGCGGCGACATCATCTCGGCAAAATCCGACGTGGCCCTGATCGAGTTCATGAAGGAGTTGAAGGGCATCGGCGGTGCTCGGCCGGTGACCGACGAGGAACTGAAAACAGCGAAGGACGCGCTGGTGCAGCGGCTGCCGGCGACCTTCGCATCCGTCGGCAGCATCAGCGGCGCCATCACGACGCTGTGGACGCAGGGCCTGCCGGATACGTATTACCAGCAGTACGGCGGGGCGGTTGCAGCGGTGACCACGGCGGATGTCGTGCGCGTCGCGAAGCAGTACATCGATCTCGACCACCTGGCGATCGTGATCGTCGGGGATCGGGCCACCATCGAGGGGCCGCTGAAGGCGACCGGCATCGCGCCGATTGTCAACCTGGACATCGACGGCAACGTGGTGACCGTCAAGTAAGGGCGCGATTGATCCGCCTTCGCGTAAAGCTTCGGCGGACCGCCGTAGCCTTGGCGGAGGCGGTCGCGCTCGACAGGAATGGGGGCAGGCCCGATCTTCAGAGTGATCTCTGGAGAAACTGGACCTGCCCCCTTGTGTTGATGCAGGCGTTCGCCGGGGCGCTCTATGCGCCTGGTTTACGCGCGCGGATGAAGCCGCTGAAGAAGCGCTCGTCGACAAGCGGCGCAATCAGGTCGACATCGATGCCGTGACCCTCGAGGAACTCGCGCGCATCAGCCGCGCGGTAGACGCGGGTCGGTTCAATCGACACCTCGATGAAACCCGCGCGGCGCAATCTCGCCAGGTAGTCCGACTCGTCGAGCGCACCGGCCAGACAGCCAATCCACAGTTCCACGTTTCGGCGAATGGCGGCGGGGATGTCGCCGCGGACCACCACGTCGGAGACCGCGAGGCGACCGCCTGTTTTGAGCACCCGGAACGCTTCGGCGAGCACCTTGTCCTTGTCGGCGGAGAGGTTGATCACGCAGTTCGAGATGATCACGTCGACCGAGTTGTCGGGCAGCGGGATCTGCTCGATCTCCCCTTTCAGGAACTCCACGTTGGTGACGCCGGCCTTCTGCTGGTTGGCGCGGGCCAGGGCGAGCATCTCATCGGTCATGTCCAGGCCGTAGGCCTTGCCGGTCGGCCCCACGCGCCTGGCCGACAGCAGCACGTCGATGCCGCCTCCCGATCCGAGGTCGAGTACGACCTCGCCCGGGTTCAATTGCGCCAGTGCGGTCGGGTTGCCGCATCCGAGTGAGGCGAGCACGGCCTCGGCCGGCAGGCCCTCGGTTTGCTTTCCGTCGTACAGGTTGGCGGTGATGGGATCGACGGCGCCCAGCGGGGCCTGGGCGCAGCCGCAGCCGCAACTTCCGGCCTTACCGCTGACGACCCGCAGCGCCGCCTGGCCGTACTTTTCTTTCACAACATCCTTGATGCTCGACATGATGACACTCCTCACCGGGGTGGTTGGCCTCCCGCGTGTCGCTCAGCCCGGATTATTCACCAAGGCGTCAATAATCCGCCCTCCGTGGTTCGGCTTCGCTCACCACGCCCTGAGCTTGTCGAAGGGCGGGCTTCGACTTCGGCCTTGATTGATGGCCTTCGCTCAGGGCTAGCATTCGCAGGCGCGGACAATAGAGGCCGGGTTGATGACTTTGTTTCGCGTGCAGCACTCGCCGTAGAGAAACGTGACGAGGGACCGCAGGGCGTCGGCGTTCGCCGAATAGCGAAGAAACGTGCCCTCCCGCTGCACATCGACCAGTTGTTCGTGCTTCAACTTGTCGAGGTGATGCGACAGCGTAGACGCGTTGATGCCGAGGTCCTCCTGGATGTCGCCGACGACCAGGCCGTCCGGGTGGGCCGAGAGCAGCAGGCGCATGATGCGCAGCCGGGTTTCGGTGCCCATGGCGGCGAGCATGTCGGCGAACCGAGGCAGGTCGTCATAGTCCGGTGCGCTCGTCTTCATGTTTTGATATTATTGGAATTATCAATTTATGTCAAGCGGGACTCCCGGACGGGACAGACACACCGCCCCATCGCGCCCTTGGCCGCGGTCCGGTTGGCGGGGTGGGCGTGCCGTGGTAACCTTCGAAACGCATGAATCGACTCCTGTTAGCGGTCGTGTCGGCACTCGCGTTGGCCGTGTCACCGGCGCTTGCGCAGCAGGCCCAGCCGCCCGTTCCGTCGCAGCAGGCCCGGCCGCCGGTTCCGCCGTTGCAGATCCAGTTGCCGGTTCCGTCGCTGCCCGGCATCAGCTCGAACTTCCAGTGGCGCGTCGAGCGCATCGGCGAATACCACTGGAGGCTGATCGGCGATGTCGAGGTGGAAAAAGACAACCTCAAGATCTCCGCCGACGAGATGGATATCTTCACGGACAAGGACCTCCTCACCGCCAAGGGCAACGTCACGCTCACGACCCTCACTGAGCGGATATCCGCGGAATCGCTCGAGTTCAACACGCGAACCAAGCTGGGCGTCTTCCACCATGCGTCGGGCAGTTCCCAGATCGAGAACGATCCCCGGAAGCTCAAGAACCAGTTCGGGGCGCAGGAGATCGAGATCCTCTTCTACGGCGAGACGATCGAGAAGATCGGCTACAGCAAGTACCGGATCACGAACGGCGGCTTCACGACCTGCGTGCAGGCCAACCCGCGCTGGATGCTCACGTCCAAGTCGGTGGTGGTCAACGTCAACCACTATGCGATGCTGCGTAACGCGGTGGTCAAGGTCAAGGGCGTGCCGGTGCTCTACCTGCCGGTGGTCTACTACCCGATCAACAAGGAGGATCGCGCATCCGGGTTCCTGCTGCCCGCCTACGGCACCTCGTCTTTGCGGGGCCAGACGATCAGTAATGCGTTTTTCTTGACTCTCGGCCGGAGCCAGGACGCCACCTTCATGCTGGACTGGTTCTCGAAGACAGGATACGGCTTTGGCAGCGAGTATCGCCGTGTCGCCAGCGGGGGCTCAAACGCGAATCTGCGGTTGTATCGCCTCAATGAACGGCCCATCACCTACCCGAATCCCATCACAGGCGACCCCGTGTCCCAGGCAGGCCGACAGAGCTTCCAACTGACCGGATCGGCCATCCAGAACCTGCCGCTCGGTTTAAGGGCCCGGGCCAATCTCAATTACTTCTCGAGCGTCTCGGTCCAGCAGACCTACAACACCAACGTACTCAGCGCGACCTCCAACCAGCGCTTTGTCGGCGGGAGCGTCAATGGTAACTGGGGTTCCTACGGGGCGGCGGTCACCTTCGACCGGAGCGAGTACTTCTACAACAGCACGCAATCCACCGTATCGGGATCGGCCCCGCGGGCCTCGTTCTCGCGCAAGGAACAGCCGCTGTTCGGGTCGCCGGTTTACTTCAGCGTCGGCGGCGAATTCGCGGACCTGGTCCGCGAGACGGTGACCGCCGGCGCGGACGGCACGCGCACGACGACGGACACGGGAGTTCAACGCTTTGACGTGATGCCCGGGATCCGCTTTCCGTTCACAAAGTGGCCGTTTTTTACGGTCAGTTCGTCGCTGGCGTGGCGGTTCACCCGGTGGAACCAGAGCCTCAACACATCCGGTGCGCAGGTGATGGTGCCGATCGACCGCAACTACTTCAACCTGTCCGCGCAGATTGTCGGCCCGGTATTCAACCGCGTCTGGAACACGCCGGGCGGCCGGTACGCCGAGAAGATCAAGCACACGATCGAGCCGTGGTTCAACATCCAGCGGCTGACCTCGATCGACAACTTCAAACAGATCGTCATCATTGATGGCACCGACACGATTGTCGGCGGCTCCACCCAGATCCAGTTCGGGCTGAACAACCGGTTCTACGCGAAGCGGATGGTCGGTGGGGTCGCAGCCCAGAGCAAACAGATCTTCAGTGTCGGGATCCGCCAGACGTACTACACCGACCCGGCGGCCCAGCAGTACGACGCCGCGTATGCCTCGAATCTGTACACGGCAATGGCGAGGCCTCAGAAGCTGTCGCCGATCTTGCTGAACGCCAGCGTGACACCCACCGACAACCTGAGTGCGTCGTTCACGACTGAGTACAACACGTACGTCAACACGTATCTCTCGTTCGGCGCGTCGGGCACCTTCAGGTTCCGCGACTGGCTCGCCACTTCGGCCGGCTGGAACAAGCGAAACTTCGGGCCGAGCGGCATCGGGATCGAGTCCATCAGCCACTACCTCAACAGCGACACGTCGGTGAACTTCATGCAGAACCGGGTTGGCGGACACGTGTCGTTCAACTGGGACCTGGGGCACAACACGTTTCTGCAGCGCCGGTTCGTCGGCTACTACAACGCACAGTGCTGCGGATTGATTCTGGAGTACCAGACGTTCGACTTCAGCGGGCTCTACGTCGGAGGCTACACTCCCCGTGTCCTCAAGGACCACCGCTGGAATTTCGCCATCACACTGGCGGGCGTCGGCACCTTCTCGAACATCTTCGGAGCCCTCGGCGGCGGCACGACAGGCCGCTAGCCGGTGGCGCGCCCACCCGCCTCCGACCCGAAAGGAACAGACCGTGGCTGAACCCGCCAAGTACTCGGAACCGGCCGTCAAGGCACCGCGCATCGCCGGCGTCCACGTGAAGCCGCTCAAGCTCATCGCGGACGAGCGCGGCTACCTGCTTGAAATGCTGCGCGCCGACGACCCCTTCTTCACCAAGTTCGGCCAGGTCTACATCTCGGCCACCTACCCGGGTGTGGTCAAGGCGTGGCACTACCACACGGTGCAGGTGGACTACTTCGTCTGCATCACCGGCATGGTCAAGCTGGTGTTGTACGACTCGCGCACGGATTCGCCCACCCACGGCGCCATCAATGAGTTCTGCCTGGGCGAGCAGAATCGCAGCCTGGTAGTGGTGCCGAATCTGGTATACCACGGCTGGAAGTGCATCAGTCCGGAGATGTCGCTGGTGGTGAACATCCCGACCGAAGTGTACCGATACGACAATCCCGACGAATATCGCGCGGAACCGCACGGCGTGCTGCCGTACGACTGGACGCGGAAGGACGGCTAGGCATGGTTGACGTGTTGGTGACAGGCGGCGCAGGGTTCATCGGCAGCAACTTCGTCCGGTACGCGCTTCGGACGCACCCAGACTGGCGGGTGACGACGCTCGATAAGTTGACGTATTGCGGGCGGCTCGAGAATCTGCAGGACGTGATGGCCGATCCGCGACACCGATTCGTCAAGGGCGACATCGGCGACGAGGCCGTATCGGCGCCGCTCGTCAAGGCGTCGGAGATCGTCGTGCACTTCGCGGCCGAAACCCATGTGGACCGGTCGCTGCAGAATGCGGGCGAGTTTATTCACACGGACGTCTTCGGGACGTTCGTGCTGCTCGAAGCCGCACGTCAGGCGCCCGACCTGCGACGCTTCGTTCAGATTTCAACCGACGAGGTCTACGGGTCCGTGCCGACCGGCGTGTCGAGGGAAACCGACGAACTCCGGCCACGCAATCCGTATTCGGCGAGCAAAGCCGGCGCAGACCGGCTGGCGTACAGCTACTGGGCCACCTATCACGTGCCGGTTGTCATCACGCGTGCGTCGAACAACTACGGGCCCAACCAGTTTCCCGAAAAGGTCATCCCGCTGTTCATCACCAACGCCCTCGAGGATCGCGGCCTCCCGCTCTACGGCGACGGCCTGAACGTGAGGGACTGGCTCCACGTTGAGGATCACTGCCGGGGTGTCGATCTGCTGCTGGAAGAGGGCGAGCCGGGCGAGGTCTACAACATCGGCGGCGGCAACGAAATCCCCAACGTCGAGCTGACCAGGCGGATCCTGCAGTTGACGGGCAAGCCCAACACGCTCATTACGCCGGTCGCCGACCGCGTGGGCCACGATCGGCGCTACGCGCTCGACACGTCGAAGCTCAAGGCCCTCGGCTGGACGCCGCAGGTGGCCTTCGCCGACGGGCTTCGCGCCACGGTCGACTGGTATCGAGGAAATCGGTGGTGGTGGGAACCGATCAAGCACCACGACCCGGCGTTTCAGTCGTACTACAAGGCCCAGTACGAGACGCGCCGTGGAGCCTAAGTGAAGCAGGCGGCGCGCGTGACGGCGCCGGAGAATCCATGAGCCGCCACACGACGGTGCTGGTCACGGGTGCGGCCGGATTCGCAGGCAGCCACCTGCTCGACGTGCTGCTCGCGCGCGACTGCCGCGTAGTCGGGTTGCGACGGCCGGGCATCGGCGCCGAGGTGCAGGCGCGGTACCCCCAGGTTGAGTGGCTCGAAATCGAGTTGCTCGATCGCGATGTTGTGCGGCACACACTCGTAGGCATCGCGCCCAATGTGCTGTACCATCTGGCCGGCGCACCGCACGCGGGACAATCGTGGGGAAATTCCACCGACACGCTCGCCATCAACGTGCTGGCGACGCACCACGTGCTCGAGGGCATTCGCGTCGCCGGGCTGCAGACGCGAGTCATCATCCCGAGTTCGGCGTATGTCTACCGGCCAGCCAATCATGCGCTCCGCGAAGACGATCCGATCGAGCCGGTCAATCCGTACGCCATCAGCAAGATCGCCACGGAGCTGGCTGCCCGGCGGGCCACCATCCACGATGGGATCCCCGTGGTGGTTGCCAGGTCCTTCAATCATCTCGGGCCGCGTCAGGCTTCGTCGTTCTTCGGCTCCGCGGTCGCCCGACAGATCGCGCAAATCGAGGCGGGCCGCCTCGAGCCGGTGATTCGCGTCGGCAATCTCGACGCGCGCCGCGACTTTACCGACGTACGCGACACGGTGCGGGCCTATGTCGCCCTGGCTGAGCGCGGTGTGCCCGGTCGGATCTACAACGTCTGCTCCGGTCAGGCGCGAGTGGTTCGCGAATTGCTCGATGGCCTGACAGCCCTGTCGCGGGTGCCGGTCACGGTGCAGCCTGACCCGGATCGGTTCCGGCCGAATGACACGCCGCTGCTGCTGGGCAATCCGTCGCGGATCACCAGCGAGATCGGCTGGAGACCAGAAATCCCGTTCGGCCAGACGCTGCAGGATCTGCTCGACTACTGGCGCCAAGCCTTGTGAGGCGGTACGTGCAAGTCCTTGTCACCGGAAGTACCGGGTATCTTGGGCGAGCCATTGTCAGCGCCCTCCAGCGATCGGGACATGCCGTGGTCGCCTATGGCCGATCAGCCTCTACGAGCGGACTTCCGGCAACAGCTATCGATGGCGACATTCGCGACGCGGCGGCCGTGGCCCGGGCGGCCGGTGACTGCGACGCCATCATCCACGCCGCCGCACTCGTGGCGGTGTGGCGCAAACAGCCCCGAGAATTCGACGACATCAATGTCGGCGGTCTGGCCAACGTGCTCGAGGCCGCGCGCCAGCACGGAGTCCCGCGCATTGTCTATACCTCGTCATTTCTCGCACTACCACCCGACGGCTACAGGGGCATCTCGGCCTGGAACGATTACCAACGCACTAAAGCCCTGGCCTCGCAGATGGCCGACCGCGCCGTGGCCCAGGGGGCGCCGCTCATCCGTCTCTACCCTGGCGTGATCTACGGCCCCGGGCGCATGACGGACGGCAACCTCGTTGGAAGAATGATCGCGGATCACCTGGCGGGCCGGCTTCCCGGGCTCGTGGGGAGCGATCACATCTGGTCGTTTGCCTATGTGGACGATGTGGCGGCTGCGCATGTGGCGGCGCTCGAACGGGGCCAGATTGGTGGCCGCTATCTTCTGGGCGGCGAGAACGCGCCGCAGATGCGCGCCTTCGACATCGTCCGCGAAATCACGGGGCGACCGCTGCCACGCCGCCTGCCTGACTGGCTCGCGTCGTGCGCGGCGCTGGTCGACGAACTGCGGGCCACGTGGCTGGGCGCGACGCCGCAGTTGACCACGGGTACGCTCGAAATCCTCCTCCATGATTGGCCGCTCGACAGCACGCGCGCCGAACAGGAACTTGGGTACCATGTGACGCCGCTGCGGGACGGCATCGCGAACATCGTGTCGTGGCTGGCATCGGAACGCTTAGCGGTCCAGGGGGCATCGGCATCGTGACGCGCAGCTATTCGGAAACCCGGCGGAAGCTGCTGCACATCGGCATGGGCGGGTTTGCGCTGCTGCTGCGCGTGCTGACGTGGCAGCAGGCCGCGCTCGGTGCCATCGCCGCGCTCCTCTTTAATCTGTTCGTGCTGCCACGGCTTTTCGGCGCCTCGCTCAACCGGCCGGCCGACCAGTCGCGAGGGTACCCGATCGGCATCCTGCTCTATCCGCTCGCGGTGCTGCTGCTGATCCTGGCATTTCCATCGCGGCTCGACATGGTCGCCGCCGCGTGGGGCATCCTGGCGTGCGGCGACGGTGCTGCGACGGTTGCCGGGCGCGCGTGGGGACGCCATCCCGTGCCGTGGCAACCACAGAAGTCGCTGGAGGGCCTTGCCGCCTTCGTCGTCTTCGGCGGCATCGCGGGCGTGATGCTGGCCTGGTGGACCGCGCCAGCGGTCAACCCTCGCCCGCCCATCGAGTTCATCGTCGTGGCACCATTGCTCGCGGCGGTGGCCGCGGGACTGGCCGAGACGGTGCCCATCCAACTCGATGACAACCTGACGGTCCCGGCTGTCGCAGGCGCGACGCTGTGGCTGCTCGGGCTTGTCACCGCCGATGTGTGGACGGTGGCGCAAGCTGTCGTCTGGCAGCAGTTGCCCATGGCGCTGGCAGTCAATTCGGTCGCGGCTCTGGGAGGATGGCGCGTTGGGACGGTCCGCATCTCGGGCATGCTCATCGGCTGGACGATCGGCGTCGTCGTCTACAGTTGCGCCGGCCTGGGGGGATGGACGTTGCTCTTCGCGGCGTTTCTCGCGGCAGCCGTGTCGTCGAGGCTGGGCCTGAGGAAGAAGGCGCTACTCGGAATCGCCGAGGAGCGAGGTGGCCATCGCGGGGGTGGCAACGCGTTCGCAAACACGGGCCTCGCGGCGGTGGCGGCGCTGGCGGTTGTCCTCACGCCCTACCACGACGCGGCGCTACTAGTGTTTGTGGCCGTCCTGGCCACGGGCGGCAGCGATACGGTAGCCAGCGAAATCGGAAAGGCGTGGGGCGGCAAGACGTACTTGATCACGACGTTCTCGCATGTGCGACCCGGAACGCCAGGCGGGATGTCGCTCGAAGGCACGGTGGCTGGCGTGCTGGCGGCACTGGCGCTGGCCATGCTTGGCGCCTGGCTCCACTTGATCCCGGTGTCGTTGGTCTGGGCGGTCGTCGCGGGCGCCATCGCGGGGTCGCTTGTCGAGAGCGCATTGGCCGCGACGCTCGAGGCTCCCGGCATCGTCAACAACGACGTGCTCAATTTCCTCAACACCGCCACGGGCGCCATTGTGGCGCTTGTTCTGATGAGGGTGTGCTGATGCTTTCGGATCGCATGCGCACGGTGGTGGATCTGGCCCGGCCGTTCACGTTGATCGCGCCGGCCCTCGGCTTCGTGTCGGCGGCGGCCACGGCGATTGGCGCGCAACCGCGTGAGACGTGGAGTTGGTGGCTCGTGTTGCCGCCCGTCCTTGGCGCGATCATGGCGGCGGTCCTCAACATCGCATCAAACGGCCTCAACCAGATCTTCGATCTCGAGGTCGACCGCATCAACAAGCCGAAGCGGCCGTTGCCAAGTGGACGGATGGGATTAGGTGAAGCGTGGGGCATCACGTTCACGGGTTTCGCGATCGCGTTCGTGCTGGCGTGGTTCGTGGCTCCGGGCGGCCGGCACGAGTGCTTCTGGATGGTCCTGGCAGCCGCCGTCATCACGACGCTCTACTCGGTGCCCCCGTTCCGCACGAAGCGGCTGGGCATCTGGGCCAATGTGACGATTGCGATCCCTCGCGGCGTCCTGCTGAAGGTGGCGGGCTGGTCGTCGGTGAAGAGCGCTGCCGGGCTCGAGCCATGGTACCTGGGCGCGATTTTCGGTCTGTTCCTGCTTGGCGCGACCACTACGAAGGATTTCGCCGACATGGAAGGCGACGCGCGGGGCGGATGCCGGACGCTGCCCATTCAGTATGGCGTGGCGCGGGCGGCGTGGATGATCTCACCGTCGTTCGTGCTGCCGTTCCTCATGATCCCGCTAGGCGTGTGGCTGCGCATCCTCACCGGCAACCCCTTGCTGCTGCAGGGGCTGGGTGTGGTGATGACGGCGTACGGTCTGTATGTCTGCTACCTGATGCTGCGCCGGCCCGACACGCTCGCCATCGAGGAGAACCACGTGTCGTGGGCACACATGTACCGCATGATGTTCGTGGCCCAAATCGGCTTCGCGCTGGCGTACCTGCTGTAGCCGATCGTCGGGTCTGAAGACCCGGCTTCCTTCTAGGCCTGGCCGAGCAGCGCGCGGATGCGCGATTCGGTTGGCGGATGTGTGCTGAAAATGGACATCAACCCCGACACGGTGAACGGCTTGATGATGAACATGTGCGCCGTGGCCGCATTGGCATCGAGCGGGATCCGCTTCGACGCAACTTCCAGTTTCTTGAGCGCGTCCACCAGGCCGTAGGGCGAGCCGGCAATCGCGGCCCCGCCGGCGTCCGCTTCGTACTCGCGCGACCGCGAGATGGCCGACTGGATGAGGATGGCCGCCAGCGGCGCGAGGATGATCGTCGCCAACAGGGCAATGGGGTTCGATCCTTCGCGATCGTCGCTCCGGCCTCCTCCGAAAAACGCCGCCCAGCGCGCCATGTTCGCGATCATCATGATGGCGGCGGCGAGCGTCGCCGCAATCGAGCTGATCAGAATGTCGCGGTGCTTGACGTGCGACAGCTCGTGGCCGATGACACCTTCCAGTTCGCGATCGTCCAGGATGCGCAGGATGCCCTCGGTGGCCGCCACGGCCGCATGCGACGGGTCGCGCCCGGTTGCGAACGCGTTTGGCGATGGGTCCGGAATCACGTACACCTTCGGCATCGGCAGATTCGCGCGCTGCGCCAACCGCGCCACCGTCTGATAGAGCCGGTGTTCGGGCCCGACCGGCTGCGCGTTGTACATGCGCAGAACGATTTTGTCGGAGAACCAGTACGAGCCGAAGTTCATGACGACGGCGAAACCAAACGCGATGACCATGCCGTTCGCCCCGCCGAGGCTCTGACCTATCACCATCAACACACCGCTCAGAAGTCCCAACAGGAGTGTCGTTTTGACTGTGTTTCCCATGTTCTTTTCCGTATGAAGACCGCTGAACACCCAGTTTAGCCCGGGTTGTCGATGGAGGCCTTCGACAACCCGCCCTCCGGGCTTCGACTCCGGCCCTGATGGTCCGCCTCCGCTCAGGGCAGGCGCGACAGGATTCGCTCGATCAAACCGGCAATGAGCGCCGCGCGCCACGGCACCTCGGGGATATCCACGTGCTCATCAAACCCGTGCGCACCCGCGCCGATGGCGCCGAGCCCATCTATTGTTGGGACGTTCAAAGCCGCCGTGAGGTTTCCGTCGGAGCCGCCGCCGGTGGAACCTTCGCCAAGTGTTCGCCCAAGGTTCGCCGCCACCTCCTGCGCCTGGCGAAAGAGCGCCTCGACCGCCGGCGTGCGTTCGAACGGCGGCCGGTCGATGCCGCCCGTCACGCTGATCGCGGCTCCCGGGATCTGCGGCCGGAGCGCCTGCATCGCACGAGTCACCCGGTCGGCGTCGTCCGGGGTCGCCGCGCGCACGTCGATGATGGCCTCGGCCTCCGCCGGAATCACGTTGCCGCGCGTGCCGCCCCGCACGATGCCGACGCTGAGCGTGGTTCCGCGGGCGGGATCCTGCAGCGACTCGATAGCGAGAATCTGTCGGGCCAGCTCGCGGATCGCGCTGACACCGCGCTCGGGCTCTATCCCTGCGTGGGCCGGCTTGCCCGTGACGCGCAGGTGGAACTCGCCGCAGCCCTTGCGCGCGGTCTTGAGTGCGCCGCCCGGGAGCGGCGGTTCGAGGACGAGCACGGCTTCGCTCCGACGCGCCTCGTCTTCGATGATACTCCGCGACGTGGCGCTGCCGGTTTCCTCGTCGCTCGTCAGGAGCAGCATCACACGACCAGGCAGCCCCGACGCCGAATCCTGCAGCGCGCGGATCGCGAGCATTGCGAGTACGATCCCGGCCTTCATGTCGAAGACACCCGGACCGAAGAGCATGTCGCCCTCGCGCCGCAGCGGCCGCCGTTCCAGCTCGCCCACGGGCCAGACCGTGTCGATATGCCCCATCACCAGCACCTGACGTCGGCCGGACCCGAACTCGGCCAGCAGGTGGTCACCCGCGGTCTCGCCCGGCAGCACGCCGACACTGCCGCCGAGTTGGCGGAGCAACCGGGCCACTTCCCTGCCGCACGCGTCGACAGCCGCCTTGTCGCCGCTCGGCGATTCGAGGCACACGAGCGCCTCAATCGTCTCCACCGCCCACGGCAGTGCCGCTTCACAGAACGCCAGGTGAGTCCTCATGAGGTATGTCGCAACCTATATAATGACTCCATGTTCCGCCTTCAGTACGTGAGCGGCGTTCTGGCGTGTGCAGCGATTCTTGGGCTGGCCGCGCAGGCCCAGGCTCAGCCGCCCGTGGCCAAGCCGCAGCCGCCGCCACCTGTGGCGGGGACCACGCAGCCGCAGCAGCCGACCCCAGCCAAGCCCGTTGCGCCCGTGGCCAAGCCGCAGCCGCCGCTGGCGACACAGCCGAAGATCCAGCCGCCAACCGACACGGCCACTGAAGCGCCGCCGACCGATGCACAACTCGGCGTGCGAGTCTATCCTGGCGCCAGGTTCATCGGATCATACGACGCGGGGCGCGGGCAGCGCTTCTACCTGTTCGGCACACTGCAGCCGTTCGCCGAGATGGTGGCGTTCTACAAGAACGAACTCAAAGACAAGGGCGAGCTTGTGTTCGACGTGCCGCCAACGCACATGTTCGACGTCGGCAAGTTCCGCGAAGAGACGATGGCGTTTCCGCCCAGCGTGACGATCAAGGACTACACGTGGGGCGGCTCGCCGGGCTATGCGAACCCCAAGCCTGGCACAACGCCGACCGCGTTCCCGACGGTGATCCAGATCGTGGCGCCGCCAGCCGCGCCCGCCGGTCCAATCCGGTAACCCGCCCGCTAGCGCCCTCGCTTCTACCGCGACTTCACATCCTCCACCGGCACGTAGATCTCCGGGGTCTTGTGGAACGCCTCGGCGCGCTCGCGCATGCCGGCCTCGAGCGCCTCGCGCTCGGCCAGGCCGTGCGAGGCGGCGTAGTCGCGCACCTGCTGCGTGATCTCCATGCTGCAGAACTTCGGGCCGCACATCGAGCAGAAGTGCGCCACCTTCGCGCCATCGGCCGGCAGCGTCTCGTCGTGGAACGCGCGCGCCGTCACGGGGTCCATCGCCAGGTTGAACTGGTCGTTCCACCGGAACTCGAACCGCGCCTTCGACAGCGCATCGTCCCAGCCTCTGGCCCGCGGATGGCCCTTGGCCAGATCGGCCGCGTGCGCCGCGATGCGGTAGGCGATGACGCCGGTCTTGACGTCCTCCCGATTGGGCAGACCGAGGTGTTCCTTGGGCGTCACGTAGCAGAGCATCGCCGTGCCGTACCAGCCGATCATCGCCGCGCCAATCGCTGACGTGATGTGGTCGTACCCGGGCGCGACGTCGGTGGTGAGCGGCCCGAGCGTGTAGAACGGCGCCTCGTCGCACCACTCGAGCTGCTTCTCCATGTTCTCCTTGATGAGATGCATCGGCACGTGGCCCGGGCCCTCGTTCATCACCTGCACGTCGTACTCCCAGGCAATCTTCGTCAGCTCGCCCTGCGTACGCAACTCCGCGAACTGCGCCTCGTCATTGGCGTCAGCAATTGAGCCGGGCCGCAGGCCGTCGCCGAGCGAGAACGCCACGTCGTACGCCTGCATGATGTCGCAGATCTCGCGGAAGTGCGTGTACGTGAAGTTCTCCTGGTGATGCGCCAGACACCACTTCGCCATAATTGATCCGCCGCGCGACACGATTCCCGTCACGCGCCGTGCCGTCGTCGGGATGTACCGCAGCAGCACGGCAGCGTGCACGGTGAAATAGTCCACGCCCTGCTCGGCCTGCTCGATGAGCGTGTCGCGGTAGATCTCCCACGTCAGCTCTTCGGGCCTGCCGCCGACCTGCTCGAGCGCCTGGTAGATGGGCACGGTGCCGATCGGCACAGCCGAGTTGCGCAGGATCCACTCGCGCGTCTGGTGGATGTCCTTTCCCGTCGACAGGTCCATCACCGTGTCGGAACCCCAGAGCGTGGCCCAGCGCAGCTTGTCCACTTCCTCCTCGATCGACGAGCTGACGGCCGAATTGCCGATGTTCGCGTTGATCTTTACGAGAAAATTGCGGCCGATGATCATCGGCTCGATCTCGGGGTGATTCACGTTGGCCGTGATGATGGCGCGACCGCGCGCGACTTCGGACCTGACGAACTCGGCGTCAAAACCCTCGCGCAGCGCCACGAACTCCATCTCCGGGGTCACGATGTGCGTGCGCGCGTAGTGCAACTGAGTGACCGGGCCGCGACCACGCAGCGCCGTCATCGGCTGGCCCGGCTGCATGCCGGGCATCGCGGGCTCTCCCGGCTGCGGCTGGCGCGAGCGCACGACTTCGTCGACGTCCCCGCGGCCGAGGATCCACGGGCGGCGCAGCGGTGGCAGGCCCGCTTGCACGCTGACTCCCTGTGGGCCGCTGGTGTCGTAGAGCAGGACGGGCGGTTCGCCACCCGACAGGGCCACCTCGCGCATCGACACGCGCACACCGTTTGGACCCTCGATGAACACTTTGCGCGAGTTGGGATACGCGTAGGCGAAATCAGACGGGGCGGATGTGGGAGACGACGGCTTGGTGTTCGACATCGGCGTTCTCCTGACGCGCCGGCACGGGCTCCGGCACGACAATTTCAACAATCAACCTGGAACCTGGATGTGATGGAGAACGGGCAAGGCGGGATGCCGCGCTCCCTCCGCCGGTCTCAACCGGTTCAGGTTCCAAGGGTGTATCTCAATCCCAGCAGGGATACCCCTGACGGCTCTGGGGCCACTATAGCATGCGCGGGATTCGCTGCCCTTGGGACGCCGAAGCTGCCGCAGGCAGCGAAGGCGCCTTCGGCTACGGCGTGGCAAGCGGGGGTCGGGATTCGGGGTTAGGGATTGGGGGTCAGCATCTCATCCAACGTGGTCCGCACGTGCTGAAGCGATCGCACCTGGCGATACACCCACCGACCGTAACGGCCGTCCGCATTCACCGCCGACACCCATCTCGCGGCAGAAGCGGCCTTCACGTCGGCAAGCTCATCGAACCCTTTCGTCTCCAGAATCAAGTAGACCACCGGATTGGATTTCAGCCTGACGATAAAGTCGGGCTGGTAGTCGTGAGTCTGACCATTGTGCAGGTAGGGAATCGCAAACCCGAGACCCGCGTTTTTGACGAACGCCTCGACCGAAGGATAAGTGTCGAGCGCGTACGCGGCGGACTGCTCCCACATCTTCGTGTCCGCCACGACGCAGTTGACGTGGCTTCTGACTACCTCGCGCACGTCCTTGGTGGTCCAGTAGTCCACCTCTGAGGTCGATCCCGGTCCGCGGCTCGTCTCGAAGCGCGGCACTTCAGGCGCCTCGCCGTGGGCTGCGTCGGGCCGGATGGCTTCGACCAATCGCTCGATGGCCCACCCGTAGTACGGCGACAGGAACAGGTCCACCCGCTCGGCGGGCTTCACGGGAATGACCTTTTCATCGACGAATCGCTGAGCGATCCGGGCCAACTGCGGAAACAGCACATGCGTGGGAGCCGCAGCCTGCCCGCTCCCCACGTAGTCGCGCGTCAGGTCCGCCGCGAGCTCGAAGGCGAGTTCCTGCAGCCGCCGCCCGCGCCGGTAGGGATTGAGCGTGACGTCCTCGAGGCGCCCGGGACCCATGAGTGAAGGCCGGCCTGTATTGGTCGGCAACGCGGCCTTCATCTGGACTTCCGGCGGGATCTTCGTCGGGTCGAGCCAGAGTGGCGGCACCTCGTCCCAGTTGACGCACACCCGGTTACGGATGGCCTGCCGGTAACCTTCGACGCGGGGGAACGTGATCTCGAGGGAGGCGCGCGCCGGAAGTGCGTAGATGTGCCGACGCTTCGTTTGTTGATCCGGCCCTCCAGCTCCGCTGGCCTTGAATGGGATCACCTGGAACGGCACGCCAAAGACCTTGGCCACTTCCTCGGTCATCAGTTCCCTGCCGTTCACCTCTCGGACTTCGTAGCTGCGGCGGCGCAGGCCGCGGCCGACAACCTGCTCGGACAGGAGTTGCGACATGAACGGCCGCAGCCCCACGATGTGCGTGACGGTGCTGCAGTCCCAGCCCTCGGTCAGCATGCCCACCGACACGATGCATCGCACATCGCGGCCCGGAGGATGCAGCATCTCGCCCGGTCTCTGGCGGGCCAGTTCCTCGAAACCCTCCGGGTAGATCGGATTCCCCTGGCGGTCTTTCGGCCACGCCGTCTTGCCCACGGTGTCAAGCATGAACCGCATCCACTGGACATCGTCCGATTTCGCCCGACCCGAATCGGTCTCGTGCACCACGCGGGAATCGACGCGGATGGTGTTGACGCGGCCGTCGGTGTTCAAGAAACCCGGAATGCCCGCCGGCGGCACACCCATCGGGGGTCGATTCTCGCCCAGCCATTCGTGGACGACCTTCGCGATCGCCGTGTTCTTGCAGACGAGAATGAACACAGGGGGCCTGTGATCCTCTTTGGACTGCGCCCACTCCGCCCGCAGGTCTTCCCAGAGCCCGCCCAGCATCGAGATGGGCGTGTTCGCCCACTTCAGGATTGCCTCAGGCTTGGCGGAGCCCTTGCGCCCGCCGCGCTCGGCCGGCGTCAGCCGCGGCAGGATCCATCGCCAGATGTTCAGATACCCCGGGATTTCCTGACCGGTTGTGTCCCGCACCGCCAACTGCGGAATCTTGACGAGGCCAGATTCGATGGCATCAGTCAGCGAAAAGTCGCTCACCACCCACGGGAACGGCCGATTCGCGTCCACGCCGACGCGCCCGAGATAGTACGGCGTCGCTGACAGATCCACGGCGAAGTTGATGCCCCGGAGCTTGTGGATGCGGTCGAGCCCCTCCACCCACACGGTGGCCTCTTTGTAGAACGCCTCGGCCTCTTCCTCTTCTCCGTAGAGATCCAACTCGCCGGGATCCGGCTCCTCTTTGCGGATCCGGTACGCGTGGTGCGCCTCATCATTGAACACCAGGATGTTCTGCTTGCCTCCGACCTCGCGCCCGAGAACCCGGTTCACCAGGGCTGTGTCGCTCTCGACGTACCGCTCCGCTTCCACGTAGACGCGCGTGAGGCTGCCATCGTTGCCGCGCTCTTCATCGAGCACCTCCAGCAACCCCGCGTTCACCTGGCGCGTGTACTCCTCAAGCGTGAGGTAGCGCCGTCCCCTGGCGACAGTCGACTTGTCACCGATCGAAATGAACTCCCGGAGCCGCTTCCGGACACCCGCTTTCAGGACTTTCGCGCTGACGCCGCCGGTCTGAATCCCCTGGGGCTCGAACACGTGCCAGTTGGTGACGAGTACACGCCCTTTCGTCAGATCCGCCATCAGGTGGGGCGGCACCAGGTCGCGCGTCCGATAGAGGCTGGCCTCTCCGCGCTGCGGGTCGATCTCGCCGAGCCGGCTCCGGATCGTGACGTTCGGGCACACCACGAGCACGACGTCCGAGAAGCGCCCATCGGCGTGCTCGTGGACCTTGTTCAGAATGCTCCAGGCGGCGAGCATCCCCATCACCGTCGTCTTCCCTGCTCCCGTCGCCATCTTGCACGCGTAGCGGCGAAACGCCCGGTGCCCGAACTCCTCTTTCTGGCGATCGCTCGGCTCGTCGTACGGGATCTCCAGCCCGTGGAGATAATCGCGCCGGGCCTCCGTGAGAAAGACAATCGTCTCGGCCGCCTCGAGCTGGGCAAAGAACAGGCGGTGCTCGCGCCCTTCCCGACGCCAGTACTGCAACAACTCCAGCGTCGTCCCGGTCGACCCAATCCAGCCGTCGGCGCGCCACTGCTTCACGCGGGCGCGAACGAGGGTGACCGTCTTCAGTTCAATGGCGAGCCCTGTGGCTGGTCGGCCATCGTCGCTCGCGCCCGGCGGCGTGTAGTAATAGACGGACGGACGGCGACCCGCCCGGCGTTCGGGAGGCTCGCCCTCAGCAAGGTACCAGTGCTCAGGCGGCTCCTCGTATGGGCTGCTGATGATCGGTTCCGGAACTTCGAAGTCGGTCATGCCTGAAAGGCTGCGACGATGGCGTCGAGCTTCTCCGTGATTTCCGGGTGGATCTCGTCCGGCAGCATTCCGCCGGCAATCTCGTGGTATCGCGAGTACGGCAGGTTGGGCAACCCCGCCGCATTCAGCGTTGGCGGCAGGATGTCCTTCCTGGCCTTGGTCGTCACAAGATAGGGGTGCTCGTCGAGGGGGCGAGCCACTATTGCCGGAGGCAATTCACTGTTGAGGTACTCCATCATCGCGGCCACGTGCGGCGCGGCCGCGCCCTCTCCGACCATGCGTGTGACGAAGCGGGCGAGCGCGGCGGGATGTACCAGGTAGCTCTCGATCTCGTATCGCCGCCAGCGCGCGCGCTGAAACCCGCGGCCGCTGATCGTGCTGCCCTGGATCCCGGGATGACTGTCGCCGTCCACCAGTTCCAGCGCCGGAATCTCCCTGACCAGGCACAACGCGTCGTAGTGTTCCCGAGCCTTAACGCCGGGGCCGCCACCAGCCGTATCGGCCACGGTCGGCTTCCAGAAGAGCCGCGTCGTCAGCAGATCGAGTGCCGGGTGATGCAGGACCCGCGCGAACGCGCGCAGGATCTCGAGGTCGGTGTGGCCTTCGAGGTAGAGAATGCCCGGCGCTTGCATCGCTCTCATGATGTCGTCGTTTGAGAGCACCCTGAGCGACGCGATGAGCGTCTGGCGCTCGGCGTTGTCGGCGAGCATCACCGGCCTGTCCAGCAACACGCACACTTCCCGGGGATCCGCCGCGTTGATGATGACCTCGGAGTGGGTGGCCACGATCAGTTGCGCGCCTGTCCTGACGGCGGCCTGGCGAAGCTCTCCGAAGATGGCGTCTTGCAGAAACACATGCAGGTGGGCATCTGGTTCGTCGAGCAGGAGCACCGAACCGGGGCGTGTGTTGAGGAGCGCGAGCAGCATCAACACCTGCTGGAATCCGCTGCCGCCGCTTGCCACGTCGAAGCTCGGCCCGTCGGGGACGTGACGGTATTCGGCAACGATGTGCGCCCCAGTCCCATTCGGCGGCAGCAAGTGGTAGCCGAACAGCCTCCCGATCGCGTCCTGCAGATTGTCCCAGGCCGGCTGCGAACCGCTCGCCTGCAGCAACAGGTTTCGAAGCATCTCGCCGGGGCGCGCCTGGCCCAGCAACTGGTCGAGCTTCGGTCGCTGATAGACCGGCTCGTCCGTGCTCAACCCGGTCATGGGCGGAATGAGCACCGTCGTAACGGCGATCGGCCTCAGGTGGTCCGGGTCAATTGAACCGGGGCGTACGTACATCTGCTCGCTGCTGTTGGGCTTGAACTCCATCGCGAGCGACCAGTCGTCGGTCTGGAGCGTGATGCGGACATCGCGGAGGTACTCGCGGTTGCGCCACAGAAGATCGAACGACCTCAGCGGCACCGCCGAAAACGCCTGCCGTGCGATGGGCGCCTTGGTGTAGGCCCCGCCGTGGCGCTGGAAATCGTTCAGCTCCCTCCATCGCTGCAGCGCCAGGTTCCACGCCGCAATCGCCTGGAGCACCGTCGTCTTGCCCGTGTTGTTCGGGCCGGCCAGAACGATGTGGCCGGGCAGCGCGAACTCGACCCGGTCGAAGCGCTTGAAGCCCTCGATGATGACGCGTCGGATCATGGTTCGTCCTGTTGCGGAAGCCTCCGCACGACCAGCAGTTCGTTCCCCCGGTCGTCAATCACCTTGACCGCCACCTGACGCGAGGCGCCCGCTTCGAACGGTGCGCTCGTCGTGCCCGCAAGATGGTCCCACACGCTGTCGTCGTAGTCCGCTTTCAGGGCCTTGCGTAGCCCCTCCCAGGCGCTCGTTCGCGGGAAGAACGCCTGCGAGACGTGGAAGCACAGGTCGTTGTAGTCCGTGTCGAGGAGCCACGCCGGCACATCGTTGCCGTCGCGGTGTTCCGGCTTCATCGTGGTCGGGTCGAACGTGTCGAGGCCCAGCAGCTCGACCTGGTAGCGGATTGGGTCGCCCTTCTTCTCCGGCTTCACCGCGTGCAGCTTCACTTCAGGCAGGCCGCACACGCTGAAGATCTGGCTTGATCGCATCGTCTTCAGGAGGTCGCCCATCATGAGGTCTGGCGTGGCCTGGACGTAGGTGGCGGGCGGAAACCCGGCGTCGGTCGATTTCTCGACCAGTTCGCGCGCATGGGCCTGAATGGCGAATCCGATGACGTAGAGGTGGGAGTAGCGCTTGATGTCGGCTTCCTTGAGCGCGGCGTGGACCAGTTTTTCGCTGACGGCACCGTTCTCGGGGCCGAAGACAAACGCCACGGGCTTCTCATCAGCCTCGCCAGCCAGCGCCTCCGCCGACAACGACAGCGTCTTCGCAGGGCGCCGCACGTTCCAGAGCTTCACGGTCTTCCCGCCGCCGACGTGGAGCACGGGCGAGCGGCGCAGCACTTCAATCATGCGGTCGATGAAGGAACTGTAGTCATCTGACTGCTGAGCGCCCGAATCCTCAACGCCGTCCTCCTCCCAGTCCACCGGGGTGGGAATCGTGGCTTCGAGCGCAAACGGCCCGGTTACGCGCACGTACTTGTTGTCGACCTCAGGTCGATCGACCAGCACCTCTTCGTCGGGCGGCTCGTTGTTCGCGATGCTTTTCAGCGTGACGTGCGGGACGATACCGCCGACTTCCTCGCCCTTCTTGTTTTGCTTCCTCTTGTAGACAAAGCCACCTGATGGCCCGCGGCTGTTGTCCTTCAGCTCGTACCACGAAAAAGTCGCCGTCAGGAGCCGCTGCCGAGCCAGAGCGAGCGGCACGCGGCTGGTGTCAATCGTGATCCACCGCCGCCCCCACTGCTCGGCGACATACGCCGTCGTCCCCGACCCGCACGTCGGATCGAGGACGAGATCCCCGGGATCGGTCGTCATGAGGATGCAGCGCTGCACAACCCGGGTGGCAGTCTGAACGACGTACGACTTCAGTTCCCGACCTGCATAGGTTCCACCTGGCTGTGTGTCAGTCCAAAGTGCGTTGATCGAGATGAACGGGAAGTCATCAAAGTAGCGCTTGTAGAAGACGCGGTCGCCCGAAGCAATGATCCTTCCCACCTCGCCAAGTCTAGTAAGCCCTTGCAGGTGGGTTTTCCAGTAGCCACGACCCGGCAAGTAGGTCCTATCACCGTAAGGAAACTCGAAACTACCAGGTGGCCTCGATGAAGTCAGGTTGTCACGCGCGAACACCCGAGCTTGGGCTGGAAGTTCATCGTGTTCCCGCTCTCCCAGCATCTCAACCCGGCCGCCAGGTAATTCTACCCAGTCGTAGAGACCCTCGTCGACGGACCTGGATCGGTAGAGTTTGCGGAACTTCACTCGCTGCCGATCGCGCGAGTACCACAAGAGATGATCTGCCACGGCTGCCAGAACGTCGTTGGTTTGGCTACTCGTGGTCTTGAAGGCGATCTGTCCGCAGAAGTTCTCCGCCCCGAACACCTCGTCCATGAGTTCGCGAACGTGGTGGACGTTCTCGTCGCTGATCTGGACGAACACGCTTCCACTGGGCGTGAGTAACTCCCGCGCGAGCAACAACCGGTCGCGCATGTAGGTCAGGTACGAGTGCAGGCCCAGCTCCCACGTGTCGCGGTAGGCCTTCACCATCTCCGGCTCGCGTGTCAGATCCTCATCGTCGCCGTGCGACACGTCGCGCTTGCGCACGAACGGCTGGAAGTTGCTCCCGAACTTCACACCGTACGGCGGATCGATGTAGATCATCTGCACCTGGCCACCGAGGCCCTCGTAGCGCAGCAGCGAGTTCATCACCACCAGCGAGTCGCCGAGGACGAGCCGGTTGACCCACTTGTCCTGGTACTCGTAGGCCCTCAGCGTCTGATCGACGACCGAGTGCTGCGGGTCGCCGAACAGATCCCACATGTTCGACTGGGCCGATTTCATCCGGTGGCCGACCAGTGTTTCGACGATAGCTTTGGTCGACAGGCGTTCGTGGACGAAGAGCGGCAGCGTCGGGACGTCGAATGACAGACGCTCGGCCTTGCCGGCCCAGTTCAGGAACGGCCTCCCGAGACGCCTGAGCGCGTCAACCGCGTCATGCAGCGACCGCACCGTGACGAGCACGCGTCCGTCGAGCGCGCGGAACTCCTGTGGCGCATCGTACGTATGCGGCGCAGGCAGGGCGGCGCCTTTCTCGATGAGCGCCAGCAGCCACTCCCCCAGTTCGCGCGCGCCGTTCTGACCGTCCCACTCCAGCGATGGCGCCAGCGACGAGTCGTACCGCCAGGTCGTAGGCGGCTTCTTCTTGCGGAATTGCGGCTGCGTGCCAATGTCCGGCCGCATGGGGCTCGTCTCGCCCGGATGCGTGTACCGCTCGGCCGTCTTGCCGGGTTTGCCGCTGCCGGCGGATGTCTTCGACTTTGGTGTGCGCGCCACTGAATGCCCTTCAGAACCGTGCCAGCGAGCCCGGCACCAGACTCGGCGCCCGGCCGGGCACTACTGACTTCGGAATCGTGGCTGATTCTACCAGACCGCTAGCCTCGGCGTTCGGCAGGCATGGTAGTCTGAATTCTCTGCAGGAGACATTCGATGGCCACCGGCCGAAATGACCCATGCCCGTGCGGGAGCGGGCGCAAGTACAAGCAGTGCTGCCTCTCGAACAATGAGCAAGGCGAAGCCAGGTGGCGGGCCTGGCGCGAGGCCGAAAGCGCCGTGGTCACGGCGGTCATAGAGTTTGCCGGTGACACGTGGGGCGAAGCGTTCCTGAAACACGCGTTCGAGGAGTTCTACGCCGGCTCGCCGGACCCGGAAGACCCTATGACGCGCGGCCAGTGGGAACAGCTCTTCCTGCCGTGGTTCGCCTTTGATTTCATTCCCCGGCCGCCGAAGCGCGCGAAGCAGACGGCGTCGTGGCCGGTGACCACGCTGGCAGAAGCGTATCTGAGTGCGCATGGCCAACACGTCCCGGCGGCGGAAGTGCGCTTACTCCGAGCCGGGATCGAGGCGCCGCTCAGTTTCATGGTCGTCACGTCGGCAGAGGCGGGCAAGTCGGTCGATCTCAGGGACATCCTGCTGGGGGATGTCCATCACGTGGTGGAGCGGAGCGCCTCAACGAGTCTTCGCCCCGGACATGTCGTCCTGAGTCGCGTGATCGCGGATGGTGATCTCGCGATCATGTCCGGGCTGGGACCGTTCCCGCTGTTCCCGACAAGCCACCAGACGGTGATCAACTACCGCGAGAGATTCCTTCGACCGGGTGGACCCGTCACTCGGACGGCCGTGAAGGCCGCGGCGCCGGAAGTCCTCGGGCTCTACCACCGGCTGGTCCACGAGGTGCTGCACCCGGCACCGCTGCGACTCCAGAACACCGACGGCGACCCGCTAGCGCCGGCGACGCTGGAGTTCAAAGTGCGGTGCAGCGTGCGCGACGCGTTCGACCGTCTCAAGTTGCTCACACTGGCGAACGACGACGACGAATTGCTGGACGATGCGTCGTGGTCGGAGTCGGGTGAATTGACCGCCGTCGACTTGGTCTGGAGCAAGTGGGGGAACAAGCTGCACCGTGAATGGGACAACACGACGCTTGGCAACCTCTCGTTGTCGCCAGGGCAGTTGAGCGTGTCCGTGAATTCGACGAAAAGGGCCCGGAAGATCAGGCGCCTCGTCGAGAAGCATCTGGGAAGCGATGTGCTGTTCCTGCGAGAGACGATTGAATCTGTTGATGCCTTGCTCGAAGCCGCGAAGCACGGTGGCAGTCCTGGCGATGACGCTAGTGCGGGGCCAAGCTTCGAGGACACGCCGGAGGCCCGGGCCATGCTCGACGAGATGAGCCGGCGTCACTGGGAGGCCTGGTTTGACGAGGAGATTCCAGCGCTCGGCGGCGTCACCCCGCGCGAGGCCGCGAAGACCCGGCTCGGCCGCGAACGTCTGGAAGCCCTTCTGGCCGAGTACGCATGGCGAGACGAGGCCGGGCCGCGCAACCAGTTCAAACCGGAGGTGGCGTGGCTGCGGGAGCGCCTGGGCCTGCCGGGCGTGTAAGGGCGGGCCCCGGTGCCCGCCCAAGGGCAACCACGGGGCGTTGCCCCTACGACAGCAATCGCGCGAGGAAGTCCGGGTGCAGCGCCCAGCCGAACAGCCCCGCCAACCCCCATCAGCACGCCGAACGCGGTGGGTACCAGCGCCAGCCAGAACAGCCATGTCTTGTGCGTCAACGCGGTCAGGGCGAGCAGCGCGATCGCGGGCGGAGATGGAGAATCGCCTTCACTGAAATCCGCGCAAACGAAGCAACGCTGCGTCAACCGGACACGCGAGGCGTCGTCACCGCGTTTGTTCTGCCCCCGTCGTTGAATTGTCCGTTCACTGGAACCCAACCCCGCCGGAGGTGTCTCATGCGGACAATTGGTATCATCTCATTGGTCGCGTCAGTGGTGGCCGTGGCCGTCCGTCCAGTCCCCCGCAAGCTGAAGTGTCAGAAACGGATAGGTAACACCGTCTGTGGAGCGTCACGTCACAGGCATGCGGAGAATCGAATTGCTGGCAGATCTAGGCAATCAGTGGTGGCCACGGCGCGAATTGGTGCGCCTTTCGAACGTCAGGGCATGACTTTCCGCCAGAATCCCGGTCTAACTAAGCTGGTGTCGGTTGATGTCATCTACGTGACGATGCCGAGCACGGAACTTCTCAGAGCCTAATGAAACTATTGTTCAAGCCAACAGTTGTCGTATCAGCGTTCAATTTCGTGGCGCTGATCATCTCCTTTGCGTGTCAACTGATTGTCGCCGCCACCTTCGGTACCCGCGCGCAAATGGACGCGTATCTCGCGGCATCGGCGTTGCCCACCGTGATCGCGGCTACGCTGAGCGGCCCGGTGGCGTTCGTCCTCATCCCGGCCATCATGCGTCGTCGGTCGTCCGGAGGGCTGGCGGCAGGATGGCAGGTTGCCAGCGGCGTCCTGAATCTTGCCGCATTGGGGCTCGGTCTGCTCACGGTGGTGGGCATGCTCTTGCGCCGCTCCTTGATGGGAATCATCGTTCCAGGCCTCACGCCGGCGACGAGCGCACTAGCCGCCGAGCTCTCAATGATCCTCTGGCCGACGGTGCTGTTCGTAGGACTGAGTTCGATTCTCATCAGCTTGATCCAGGCCGAACAACGGTTCACCTGGCCGGCTTTTGTCCCGCTGGTTGGTTCGGGACTGCAACTGATTATCCTGCTCCAGTTCGGAAGCCAATTGGGAATAAGGGGGCTGGCCGCGGCGGTCCTGGTAAACAGCATCGCGCAACTGGTCCTGCTCTTGCCGGCAGCGTTTCGGAAGGGACGGTACAATCTCCTGGCTGGTTGGCACTCCTCTGCGGGGAGGGGGGTCATCTACACGCTCATCCCTGTGGCTGGCGGCCGCATCCTTCTGGATGCGTCGATCTTGATCGACCGGTACCTCGGGTCCGAAATGGCGTCCGGGAGTATCGCTCAACTCAATTACGCCAGCAGAATACCGACGGTGGCGCTGACTCTGTTCTCGGCAGCCTTGTCGATCACGATCTTCCCGACGTTCGCCAGAGAGGCTTCTGAAGGCGATCTGGCCGGACTTCGGCGGACGTACTGTGCTTCAATCCGGTACTCATCGTTGTTCTACTTCCCCGTCGTGGTCATCCTCTGCGTCCTTTCGAGGCCGCTGGTTGCCACGTTGTTCGAGCGCGGGGCGTTTCGACCGTCCGACACGGCGGTTATCGCCGCCATTCTGCCGTGGTACCTGGTGTCGATGGCGGCGACAACCCTGAAGAATATTTCGTGTCGAGTGATCTACGCACTGAATGAGCCGAGACTTATGGCGGCCTTGAATGCGGCGTCGGCGGTTGTGTACGGACTTGTGGCAGTGTTTCTGGTGCGCAAGTGGGGCATCTTCGGGATTCCAATCGCGGCCGCCTTCACCGGTTGGCTCTTCTACCTCGCACAGTTTGTGATTGGCTTCTTGAAGACGGGCCGCGTCCTGGAAGCCGGCTTTCTTACGGACATCGCCCGAATCACGCTCGCGGCCTTGGCTGCTGGTGCCGCCAGTTGGTCGGTGCAGCGTCTCTCGACATTGCCGGACCCGGTTCTGCTGGTCGTCAGTGGGCTGACTGGCCTCGCCGCGGATGCGGCAGTACTGCTGCTCTTGCGCGATCCAGAAATGACGACGTGCCGCCGCTATATAGAGAGTGGTTTCCGTCGGGCACTAACGTCTTGGTGATGCCACCCGACAGATGGACGGTAACGCCCGCCCGTCTTCAGCCCGTTTGTCTGTCGACTGTGGCAACCGACCCGACCTCGACAACAGAGAGTGACCCAGTAGTTCTGACGGTAGCGGGTGAAACCGCGCCAACGAAGGCCATCTCCCCGCCTTTCCCCGCCGGCCTCCTGAACGCGTCTGGTTGCAGCCAATCACTCGCCCCAGAGAAACGTCCGCCTAGTCTCGTAGCGTGCTCGGGATTGGGGGTTTGGGATTGGGGATTCGGGGTCTCGGAGTCGGGGTTCGGGAGTCGGGGTTTGGGAGGGCTGGTTGACGGGCGAATTCCCGGGACCGCCGGGCTCCGTCCCGGCCACGCTGGAGCGTGGCGATCCCGAGGACGATTAGGACAGCAATCGCGCGAGGAAGTCCGGATGCAGCGGCCAGCCGAACAGCCCCGCCAACCCCATCAGCGCGCCGAACGCGGTGGGTACGAGCGCCACCCAGAACAGCCACTTCTTGTGCGTCAGCGCGGTCAAGGCGAGCAGCGAGATCGCGAGCGCAACCAGCGCGTCCGAGAGGTCGAACTGATCGTCGCGGTAATTGAGCGCGTCGTAGGTCTTCTGATCCTGTTCGGCCTGCTTCCGCAGATCGTCTTTTTTCTGCGACTGGTCGGCAACCAGCTTCTCGTAGGTCTTGATGGCCTCGCGGTACTTGTCGAGCTGGGATGCAGGCGCGCCCTCGACGGCGAGCAACAGTTGCGCCAGCGTCGCCCTGCCAACCTCCTCGCGGATATTGCGCGCCTGGTAGAAGTTCCAGTGGTCGAGCTTGTCGGCCTGGGCCTGTTGCATCGCCTGAACGATGTTGTCGTCCTTCACCTTGCAGACGCCGAGAAACGTTGCGAGCAGCGCCACCGTGATCGCCACCCACGTGCTGAGGCGGGCCGAGTCGGCCGCCGACGCGCGGGCCTGTTCTTCGGATGCATTGGTCGCGGATTCCATGGGGTCGAGGTCCATTGCTCCTACCCTACCTTCCGGACGATGAAGCACTTGAGGTAGTAGGTCTCCGGCACGCCGAGCAGCACGGGGTGGTCGCGCGCCTGCATGCGCTTTTCGACGACGACGACGCGGGCGCGGGCGTCGATGGAGGCCTCGTAGACGATCTGGCCGAACGTGGCCTCGTCTATGTTGTACGAGCAACTGCAGGTGACAAGCGTGCCACCGGGTTTCAGGATCTTCAGGGCGCGCAGGTTGATTTCCTTGTACCCCGCGAACGCCTTTTCGACCGCGTCCTTACTCTTGGCGAACGCGGGAGGATCGAGCACCACCATGTCGTAGCGCTCACCCGCCCGTTCGAGACGCCGCAGTTCGTCGAACACGTTGACGCAGTGCGCCTCGATGTTGGTGATCTTGTTGCGTGCGGCGTTCCGCGCGATGTGGCCGACGGCTTCTTCTGACACGTCGAGCGCCGTCACCTGATCGCAGCAATCCGCCAACTGCAGGGCGAAGGCGCCGTGATAGCTGAAACAGTCGAGCAGCCGGCCGCGGGCGTATTGCCGCGCGGCAATCCGGTTTTCGCGCTGATCGAGAAAGAGCCCCGTCTTCTGCCCGTGCCACAGGTCCACGTCGTGCTCGATACCGCCCTCGCGCACCGTCACAAGCGGCGGCACCTCGCCAGCGAGCAGCGTGACGCACTGCTCGAGGCCCTCGAGTTGGCGCACGCGCACATCATGTCGCGCGAGAATGCCCGCGGGGGCCAGCGCGTCCTGCAACATCTCCACGATGCGAGGCAGCAGGCGCTCGGTCCCCTGGGAGAGCGCCTGCACGACGAGGTGGCGGTCGTATTGATCGACGACGAGCGACGGCATCAGGTCGGCCTCGCCGTGCACCAGCCTGAAGGCCGTCGCATCGATCGCGAGTTGTCGGCGAAAAGCGATGGCCGCATCAAGCCTGGCGCGCCACAGATCGGGCCCGGCCGGCGCCTCGCCAATCGTGAGCAGCCGCAGCGCAATCTGCGACTTGTCGCTGAACAGGGCGTGGCCGAGGATCCGGCCGCGCGGGTTCACGACAACCACCGTATCGCCGCCCTGTGCCCGCACATCCGCAACATCAGTGCGGTATATCCACGGATGTCCGGCGCGCGCGCGATCTTCGCCGCGGGCGGTGACGACGACTTTGGGTTCGACGGGGTTGCTCACGGTTCAGTTCTACCTGGGAAACCTGACCATCATGACAGAAAGAAAAGGGGTTTTCTCAGGGGGCCGCGCAGATCAGGTAAAATTCGGGGTTGTGCGCATTGCCATTGGCTCAGATCACGGCGGCTTCGACCTCAAGGAACACCTCTTGCACCTGCTGGACGAGTTGAACGTCCCGTACGAGGACTTCGGCACCTTCACGCCGGATCCGGCCGACTATCCCGACATCGCCGCGCCGGTGGCCCGCGGCGTCGCCGACGGCACCTTCGAACTGGGCATCCTGATCTGCGGTACCGGCATCGGTATGTCGATCGCGGCCAACAAGATCCCGGGCGTCCGGGCCGCGCTTGTCACCGACGTCGAAACCGCCCGCCTGAGCCGCGAACACAATGACGCCAACATCATGACGATTGGCGGACGCACGACGCCGGTCGATCGCGCCCGCGACATCGTTCGCACTTTTCTCCAGACCCGTTTCGACGGGGGCGGCCGCCACAGCCGCCGCGTGCAGAAGATCGCCGCGCTCGATTGCAAGGACTCATAAGCCATGGATACCAGCACTCTCATCGCGGCTCATCGCCGCTCGCTCCGCGATACCGATCCCGACATCGCACAGGCCATTCGCAACGAAGTGAACCGCCAGGCGTCCGGTCTTGAACTGATCGCCTCAGAGAACTTCGTCAGCAACGCGGTACTTGAGGCGGCCGGATCGGTGTTCACGAACAAGTACGCCGAAGGCTATCCAGGCCGCCGGTATTACGGCGGCTGCGAGTACGCCGACGTGGTCGAACGCCTCGCCATCGAACGCGCGAAGGCGCTGTTCGGAGCGGATCACGCCAACGTGCAGCCCCACTCGGGCGCGCAGGCGAACATGTCGGTGTACTTCACGCTGCTGAAGCCCGGCGATACGGTCCTCGGCATGAACCTCTCGCACGGCGGCCACCTGACGCATGGCCACCCGCTGAACTTCTCCGGCAAGCTCTACAACATCGTCGCCTACGGCGTGCGCAAGGAAGACGAGCGGCTCGACTATGACGAACTCGAGCGGCTCGCCATGGCGCACAAGCCGAAGATGATCATGGTTGGCGCGAGTGCGTATCCGCGCGTGATTGATTTTCCGCGCTTCCGGGCGATCGCCGATCGGTCAGGCGCGGTGATGGTGACCGACATGGCGCACATCGCCGGACTGGTCGCCGGCGGCGTGCACCCCAGTCCCGTGCCGCATTCGGATTTCGTGACGACTACCACACACAAGACGCTACGCGGTCCCCGCGCCGGCATGGTGTTGTGCAAGGAAAAATACGCCAAGGATCTCGACAGGAGCGTGTTTCCGGGCGTCCAGGGCGGGCCGCTCGTGCACATCATCGCGGCCAAGGCGGTGTGCTTCAAGGAAGCGGCGGAACCTGCGTTTGCCGCGTATCAGAAGCAGATTGTCGCCAACGCGGCACGCCTCGCCGCCGTCATCGCGTCTCACGGCTTCAGACTGGTATCGGGTGGCACGGACAATCACCTCATGCTAGTCGACGTGTTCTCCAGAGGCGTCACCGGCAAAGCAGCGACCGCCGCGCTTGGCAAGGCCGGCATCACGGTCAATCAGAACACCATCCCGTTCGATCAGAATCCGCCGCTTGTCGCCAGTGGCATCCGCGTCGGCACGCCCGCCGTCACGACCCGCGGCATGGCCGAAGCCGAGATGGAGGTCGTGGGCGACCTGATCGCCCGCGTGCTGGCCGGGCCCGATGACGAGCACGTGCACACGATGGTCCGGGCCGAAGTGGAAGCACTGTGCAGAAAGTTCCCCCTGTATCCGGACAAGCTGATCTAGCAGCCGCCGTCGATCAGGTCTTCGCCGGCGACGGCCCTCTGGCGCGAGCCGTGGCCGAGTTCGAGCCACGGGAGGGCCAGCGCGACATGGCCGCGGCGGTCTCGCGCGTCTTCGCGCGCGGCGGTGTGCTGCTGGCCGAAGCCGGCACGGGCACCGGCAAGACGCTGGCCTACCTGGTTCCGGCCATTCTCTCCCGCCAGCGCGTTCTCATCTCGACCGGCACCAAGAACCTCCAGGAGCAGATCTACTTCAAGGACCTGCCCATTCTGCGCGAGGCCCTGGGCCTGCCCTTCACGGCCACCTACATGAAAGGGCGTGGCAACTACCTGTGCCTCCACCGACTCGCCACGTGGCGCGATGACGTCGAGGCTGGCTCGCCGGCTGACCGCCTCTATCTGAAGCTGGTGGACGACTGGGCAGCCACCACCGAGACGGGCGATCGGGCCGAGATCCAGGACCTTCCGGAAGATGTCGCGTTCTGGAGTGATATTGCCGCCACGGCAGAAAACTGCATCGGCACACAGTGTCCGGAGTACGACGACTGCTTCGTCACGCTCATGCGTCAGCGTGCCGCCCAGTCTGACGTGGTCATCGTCAATCACCACCTGATGTGCGCGGATGCCGCAGTGCGCCAGAACGCCTATGGCGAGGTGATCCCGGCATGTCCGCTGGCGGTGATAGACGAGGCGCACCAACTGGAGGATGTGGCGACACAGTATTTCGGGTTTTCGATCAGTAACTATCGCTTCGACGAGCTGACCCGGGATTTCGAGCGGCTGTTCGCCTCACGCGAGATCGCCGACCGGGAAGGCCAACTGGGACGAGCGCTGAACCGGGTTGACGACCGCGCGCGGCTGTTCTTCTCGGCGCTCGCATTGGCCAGGCACGACTATCCGCCATTGGCCAACGCGTTCACCGGCCCTGGTGGCGAAGACCGCGCGAGAATCTCGCCGGACATGCTCGAGCCCGTGCGGGAGCCCGGACGGTACCTCCTCGACGCGCTCACCGGTCTTGAAGCCACCGTCGCACTCGCGCGCGAGTCATCCGAAGACCTGCATGCCATCGGCCGCCGCGCCGCCGAACTGCGCGATGAACTCCGCTTCCTGCTCGATGCCAACGACCGAGACTACGTCTTCTACCTCGAGTTCCGGGGGCGCGGTCTGTTCCTGCGTGCCTCACCTATCGATGTCTCCACGCTGGTTCGCAACCTGCTGCTCGATCGTTTCGCGGCCACGGTGCTCACGTCAGCCACGTTGACCGTCGAGGGCAGGTTCACCTACCTCCGCAGCCGCCTTGGGGTGGAGCGCGCCGAAGAACTCCAGCTCCTATCGGAGTTCAACTACCGCGAGCAGGCCATCCTCTACCTGCCACCGCGGATGCCGTCGCCCAAGACGCCCGCCTTCGCGCAGGCTGCCGCACGCGAGGTGGTGGGCATCCTCACGCGCACGCAGGGTCGGGCATTCGTGCTGTTCACCAGTTACGCGATGCTCAGACTGGTGCAGCCGGTCGTCGAATCGGCGCTCGACTACCCGATCCTGGTCCAGGGCACCGCGCCGCGTTCGGCGCTGCTGCGGCAATTCCGTGAGACGCCGCATTCGGTGCTGCTGGCGACGTCGAGTTTCTGGCAGGGCGTGGATGTGGTGGGCGATGCCCTGAGCTGCGTGATCATCGATCGCCTGCCGTTCGCCTCGCCGGGTGATCCGGTCATTGCGGCTCGCATTGATGCGATTGTTCAACGTGGCGGTGACGGCTTCGCGGACCTCCAGGTGCCGCTGGCCGTCCTGACGCTGCTCCAGGGTCTCGGGCGGTTGATCCGCCACCGGCGCGACCGCGGCGTCCTCGCGATTCTCGACCCCCGCATCACGACGATGCCCTATGGACGGCGGTTCCTGGCGTCGCTCCCCCCCGCTCCCGTCACCTCCGATATCGAGGACATCGTCAGGTTCTTTGCGGACGCCCAACGCCCCGCTTGACGGATTGCCGCCGCGGGTCGCTCAAAAGGCCAGAATTTCTGTGTGTTTCCCGTTGGTATGTCATGTGCAGATGAATGGGCTGGCGGTTTCGCCCGGCGCCGCCTTTGATGTAAACTGAGCCGGATTGACTCTCGTGTTTTGGTAGTTCTTTCAACGTCCTGCTCTCTTTTTTCCTACGGAGGAGCGCTATGCTTCGCCTCATCTCCGGCCGCCGCCTGCTGGTATTCGCCTTGATGGCGATGGTGGCCGTCTCGTTCGCAGCCCCTGTGTTTGCTCAGACCGGCGCCCTCAAGGGCAAGGTCGTCGATCCCAAGGGTAAACCGGTCGATAAGGCCGTCATCCTGATCGAGTACGCCGACGGCATCAATTTCAAGGTCGACACCAAGACCAACAATAAGGGCGAGTTCATCCAGATTGGCCTTCGGCCCGGCAACTACAAGGTGACGGCCTCGACCAAGGAGTTGGGTGCGCAGGCGTTCAATGTCCGCGTCACACTTGGTGATCCCCGCGACGTCAATTTCATCCTCGGCGGCGTCAACAACGCGGCGGCGGCGGAAGAAGTCGTCAAGACCGCAGCGCTCAAGAAGACGTTCGAGGACGGCGTGGCCGCGAGCAAAGCAGGTAGCCTACTGCTCAGCGGCGACCCGCAGGCCGTGGGCAACATGAGCAAGGAAGAAGCCGCGAAGGCAGGTGCGGCGAAGTTCGACGAGGCCGTCACCAAGTTCACAGAAGCCGCCACCCTGGTGCCGAAGTGCTTCGACTGTTACTACAACGTCGGCTTCGCGCACATGCAGAAGAAGGAGTACGACAAGGCCGAAGAGGCCTTCAACAAGTCGATCGAGTTGAAGCCGGACTATGTCGAGGCGTACAACGGGCTGGCGACGGTGTACAACGCCCAGAAGAAGTTCGACAAGGCCGGGGAAGCCAGCCAGAAGGCGGCCGACCTGGCGGCGGCGGCCGGACCAGCCGGCGGCAGCGGCGGCGTGGATGCCGAGTACAACAACGGCGTCATCGACTGGAACGCGGGCAAGATCCCGGAGGCCCAGGCCCACTTCGAGAAGGTCATTGAACTCAAACCCGACCATGCCGAGGCGCACTATCAGCTGGGCATGGCGTTCCTCAACCAGGCGAAAATGCCCGAAGCGATCGCCATGTTTGAGAAGTACCTGGTGCTGGCGCCGCAGGGACCGAACGCGACGACGGCCGCAGGTATCCTGAAGCAGATCAAGAAGTAGCGCAGAAAGGTGGAGTCCTTGTCGCTGCAGGACGCCATCGCTGCCAGTCTCGCCGAGATTCGAAGCCGGCTGACCCGTGCCACGGAACGGGCCGGCCGACTTCCGACTGATGTTCGCCTCGTTGCCGTCTCCAAGACCTTCCCCATCACCCACGTCCTGGCCGCCCACGCCGCCGGCCAACGGGTCTTCGGCGAAAATCGGGTCCAGGAAGCCCTAGAGAAGATCAGCCTATCGTCCGATACATCAATCGAGTGGCATCTGGTTGGCCACCTGCAGACGAACAAGGCCCGGAAAGCGGCGTCCTCGTTCGCGTGCATCCATTCCATTGACAGCGTGGAACTTCTGCGCCGGGTGGATGGGGCCGCTGAGGAGGACGGGCGTCAGCCCGAACTGCTCATCCAGGTCGACCTGGCGGGTGAACCAACCAAGCACGGCACGGCGGTCGACGCGCTGCACGCCATCTTCGAGGTGGGTACGGCGTGCCGGGCCGCACGCGTCACCGGGCTTATGGTGCTGCCGCCGTTCATGGACGATCCCGAGGATGCCCGCCCGTACTTCCGGCGGCTCCGCGAGATTCGCGATGAACTGGCGAGCCGTGGTGTTCCCCGTTCGATGCTCCATGAGCTGTCGATGGGCATGAGCCATGACTTCGAGATTGCCGTCGAGGAAGGCGCGACTCTCGTCCGGGTCGGTACCGCCATCTTCGGTGGCCGCGGCTAGGGCACTTTCAGCCTTCAGGAGACCGGCATGAACGTCACACCGCTCGACTTGCGCCAGCAGCAGTTCCGCTCCTCGATGCGCGGTTACGACCGCGACGAGGTCACGGCATTTCTCGCGGAAGTCGCCGCCGACTACGAGGCGGCCCTGCAGGAAGCCGACCGGATGCGGCAGGAGGTGGCGCGGCTCGAGGGCCTCGTCAACGAGCACCGCGAGCACGAGCGCAATCTCCGCGACACGCTGCTCACCGCCCAGCGCCTCGCCGGCGAAGTGAAGGAAGCGGCCCATCAACAGGCCGCCGCCGTTGTGCGCGAAGCCGAGGGGCGCGCCGATCTGATTCTGGAAAAGGCGCAGGCCAGGGTCGAGGATGTGCACCGCGAGATCGACGGGTTGCGGATGAAGCGGCGCGAAGTCGAGACGTCGGTCGAGTCGTTGGTTGCGTCGCTCACCAACACGCTCGACTTTATTCACGATCAGGATCGGCGCGACCGCGACGACAAGATCGCCATCCATCGTCCCCGCCAGGCGGACGGCCGCGAGGGCGTGTCGATCTGGGGTCAGGATCGCAAGGAGCGCGAGGACCTGCCGCACACCGTCGCCGTCGCCGTCCCCGTCGAACGCCGCGCGTAGCACTACCCGGCGTCTGCCGGAGGCGGGCGCCGGTACTGAGTGGTACAATTACCCCCATGCACGGCCAGGCCGAGCCATCGGACGAACAACGGTGGATTGAGGAGTTTGAGGCCGCGGCGAGGCGGCCACTCCCTCTGCGCGTTCGCTATGCGTTCATCAAGACGTACCGGCCTGTGCTCGACGACGAGCCGTTTCGCGCGTTTGACACGATGGAAGACTACCGGCGCTGGTGCGAGACCAACCTGCCAGATTGGCTTGGCTATGGCCGCGTTTGAGTACGCCCAGGCCGAAGAGATCCGGGACGCTTTCGCCCGCCATGGCGTCCGATACCTGTTCATTGGGAAGTCCGGCGCGATCCTGCTCGGATTCCCCGACACGACCCAGGACGCGGACCTGTTTGTCGAGCGCACCCCGGAGAACGGCGAAGCGCTTGTCGCCGCGATCAGGGGATTGGGGTTTGACTTGTCCCCCCAGCAAGCGACTGAGATCATCAGCGGCAAGGACTTCGTCCAGCTAAAGAACGGGCCGTTCGACCTGGATCTCGTCTTCGCACCCGACGGGATCGAGCGCTTCACGGACGCATGGAGCCGCCACATCGACGTCGAAGGATTTCCGGTGTGCCACCCGGACGACATTATTGCGAGCAAGGCGGCGACCAACCGCGTCAAAGATCGGGAGTCGTTGCCGAGATTGAGGTCGTTCCGCGATTACTGGATCCGCAGCCGCTCATAGCCTGGCGCTCGGTTCTTTCCCACAGACTTGCTTCTCGGGAGACGATGCCCTTGTCCTGCGGGTGCGCCGCGGGATCAATGCGGTGGGATTGAATCGTCCTGCTCACGCGTCCGCCACGGTCCGCTGGCACCTGTCGAGAGCGCGTGGCCAACTCTGCCGAATCCTCAGTTGAGCGGGAGGAATCTTAGATGTCCAGCACACGACGCCTTTCACCTGAGCAACTACGGGAGATGCTTCAGCGCGGCGATCCCGCCGGGGAGGACCACGCGCTGACTCTGGAAGAGCGGCGCGGAGTGCAGGATCACGTGCGCTCGGTGGCGTCGGCGCCAGTTCGGCGGCCGTGGCGATGGGTAACCCTCGCTGCCGGTGCATGCACGGTTGTCGCCTTGGTGGTCGTCGCGATGGGACCCTGGCGATGGAGCGGATGGCCCCGAGGCGACACGCCCGTGGTGACCGTGTCGTTTCGACCGGCTGTCGACGATCCCCAGCCCGTCCGGCAGCTCCATCTGACCGGCAGCAACGGGACTCGCATCATCTGGATTCTCAATCCTGACGTTCCGTTCTAGATGCAATCATGAGGAGACAACCGATCATGCGTCTGACAACTCTCCGTCGTCTCACTGGTTCGTTGGTGCTCGTCCTCTTCTCCGCGGGAACAGCGGCCGCTGGATTGGCTCAGGACAACCCAGTCAGCCCCCAGGCTGTCGCTCAGACACCAACGCCTAGCGGCGTAGACCGCAGTTGGCGCTTGGTCGCCACGCAGAAGTCCCCCTCCGATCAGTCGGCGGAAGCGAAGGGCTTCTACCTCGTCTTGTTGCTTGCGCATGCGAAACCTGGCACAACGGTCGAGGGATTGTCGGCGCGAGAGATGAACGCGCTGAAAGATGCGAGCGAGTTTCTTCCGTACAAGAGCTACCAGGTGCTGGACCGAGTCCTGGTCAGGGGTTCCCGCGCGCAGACGGTTCGCATGCAGGGACCCGCCGGTCGCGAATACTCCGGCACCCTCGACGTGGGACCTATGTACCCGCCGAGCGACCAGGAGGTCTACGTCAAGGTCAATCTGACTGACGGACAAACCATCGGCAGCGTTCTCAAGACGGAATTCAAGATTCGGTTGGGGGAAACCGTTGTTGTGGGAACTTCCAGGGTCAAGGGCACCGACCAGGCGCTCGTGCTCCTGCTGACCGCCCTGCCCTCGGGGGAAGTTCGCGAGCCGGGCGAGGTCTACAAGCCCGGCAACGGCGTGTCGATGCCAGTATTGGTCGCTGAGGTCAAGCCGCAGTACACGGCCGAGGCCAAGTCCGCCAAGATTCAGGGGACCGTTATGCTTGAATGCGTGGTCCTCACTGACGGCAAGGTCGGACACTGCGGCGTGCTCCGGTCGCTCGACCCAGGCCTGGATCAGCAGGCGATCAAGTCTGCGCAACAATGGACCTTCAAGCCAGGTATGAAGGACGGGCGGCCGGTCGCGACACGAGTCGAAATCGAACTCACGTTTTCTCTTCGCAATTAGGCGTTCCTCGACTCGGGCAGCGCGCTACTTCGGACAGTCTCGTCACCACCTCCGAAGCGTACGCCGCTTGGAGGCTAGGTCAGAACTGCGGCGAATCTCCGAAGTAGCACGCCAGCCGAAGCGCAATGTCCGTCTTTCCCACTGACAGGCTTCTCGGGATACGATGCACACGTACCGGGGGTGTGTGGTGGGATCTGTCATCATCAGAAACGCGAAGACGGTGATCACATGTGCGGGATCCGCGCCCAAATGCGGTCCCGATCAGGCAGATGTCCGCCCCATCGCCGGCGGCGCGGTCGTCGCGACCGACGGCCTCATTGCGTTTGTCGGGACGACGGCGGAATGCGACAAGCGCTACCCTGCCCGCGACGGCTTCGACGTCATCGACGCATCGGGATGCACGGTCCTGCCGGGCTTCGTCGATCCACATACCCACGTCGTGTTTGGCGGTGATCGCCGTGACGAACTGCGACGGCGGCTGGCCGGTGCCACGTACGCCGAAATCGCCGCCTCGGGCGGCGGGATCCTGTCGACGGTCCGAGCCACCCGCGCAGCCTCCGAGGAGGACCTCGTCGCCGCGACCTCCGAGCGGCTCGATCAGATGCTCCGATGCGGCACGACGACATGCGAGGCCAAGAGCGGCTACGGGCTCGAGACCGACGCCGAACTGAAAATGCTCCGCGTCATCCGGCGCCTCGACCAGCGGCACGCCATCGATCTCGTGTCGACCTTCATGGGTGCCCACGAAATCCCCATCGAGCATCGTGCGAATCGCCGCTTCTACATTGATCAACTGGTCCGGCAGATGATTCCTGCCGCGGCACGCGACGGGCTGGCCGAGTGGTGCGACGTGTTCTGCGAGGCCGGCGTCTACACACCCGAAGAATCGACGGAGATCCTCCAGGCCGGCAAGCGCCATGGGCTGAAGGCGCGCATCCACGCCGACGAACTGGAAGAAAGTGGAGGTTCGCTTGTCGCGGCCGCTGTCGGCGCGCGGTCCGCCGACCACCTCCTGTACGTCGCGCCGCGCGGCATTCACGCCATGAAACAGGCGGGCGTGGTGGCCACACTGCTGCCCATCGCGGCGTTCTACCTGAAGCTTGGGAGATACGCACCGGCCAGAGAACTCATCGAGGCGGGAGTACCCGTTGCGCTGGCCACCGATCTGAATCCGGGCGGCGGCTTCTCGCCGTCGATGCCCTTTGCGATGTCGCTCGCGTGCTTCTCGATGCGGATGACGCTCGAAGAGGCGCTCGTCGCTTCCACAATTAACGCGGCCTACGCCATCGACCGGCACGACCGGATCGGCAGCCTCGAAGTCGGCAAACAGGCCGACATGGTGATCGTCAACGGTGAAGCGGTCGATCTGCTGAAGGTGGGTGTGCCGGCCATCCGGATGGTCATCAAACGTGGCGAGGTTGTGGCACAGGGTTCGTAGCAAACCTCCGGCTCACACCACCGAGGCCTCTCGCCGCCAATCGGCGCTGGACGAGGCGTATCTGGTCCGTCATGCCGGCGAACGCCGGAATCCAGCCGTGTACCTCTCTGGATGCCGGCTTCCGCCGGCATGACGATCTCGATGTGACATCCGTTCTTTCGCCGGGGTGACGAAGAATTGCTGTATTCGGCAGGATACCCCTGTGGAAAATGCCCACATTCGGCAGGATGTCCCTGACGATATCTAGTACGACGTCGAATCCAGCTTCACCTTCCCACGGAAGACCCAGTAGATGCTGACGGTGTAGGTCAGCACGAGCGGAATCCCGATGAGCGCCATGATCAGCATGATCCACAGCGTCTTCGGGGAGGACGCCGCGTTGTAGATCGTCAACTGTCTGGCCGGCTCCCACGCATTGACGAGCGTCGGGTACATGCCAACTCCAACCAGCCCGAACAGTCCCAGCACGGCGCACGAAGACGACAGGAACGCTTCCCCAAAGCGAAGGTGGTGGATGGCGCGCGGCACGTTCGCGATGGCCAGCATCGTCAGCACCGGCAGCGCGAACAGCACGGGGCTGGCCTTGATCGCCGCCGTCATCTCCGGCCGGTAGATCAATGTGGCCATCGTCGTCGTCGCATAGCAGATCAGGAAGAAGATGATCGTATTGGGGATCCACCCCTTCACCATCTCCTGGGTGTCGCCATCGGTCTTCAACATGAGGTAGATCGCCCCGTGCATCATGAACAGCGCGACCGTCGTGACGCCCGTGAGCAGCGCGTAGGGAGTCAGGAGTGACAGGAACGACCCTGCGAACTCTCCGGCCCCATCGAGCGGAACGCCCCAGATGATGTTGCCGAACGCCACTCCCATCAGCAGGCTGGATGCGACCGAGGCGATGGCGAAACTGCGATCCCATCCGCGCCGCCACCACGCGCCGGGCTGTTTGCTGCGAAACTCGATGGCCACGCCACGAAAGATGAGCCCGACGAGCAGCAGGATCATCGCCACGTAGAATCCCGAGAACACCGTCGCGTAGACGATGGGGAACGCAGCAAACAGCGCTCCGCCACCCGTCACCAGCCAGACTTCGTTACCGTCCCACACGGGGCCAATCGCATTGAAGAAGATCCGGCGCTGCTCGTCCGTCCTGGCGAACAGGTGCAGCGCACCCACGCCGAGGTCGAATCCGTCGAGCACGGCGTACCCGGCCAGCAGGGCGCCAACCAGCAGAAACCACACGGTGTTCAGATCGAGGCTCATGCCGATACCCTCACGCCCGATGACCCTCTCCGCCCGGGTGATCCTCGGCAAGCGGGCCGTGCTGGATCTTCTCGTTGAGGAGGAACAGGAACAGCACAAACAGCAGCGCGTACACCAGCGTGAACAGCACGAGCGAGAAGATAACGTGCGACGAGTGGACGACAGGCGACAGCCCGTCGATGGTGCGCATCACCCTGTAGACGATCCAGGGCTGGCGGCCGATTTCAGCGGTGGCCCACCCGAGTTGGTTGGCGATCTGCGGCCCAACCACCGCGCCGACAAAGATCCAGAGCAGCCACCGGGTTCTGAACAGCCTGCCCTTCGGCAGAAATGCCACGCCGCACACCACCACCGCCGCTAGCATCGTCCCAATCGCGACCATGACGTGAAACGTCTGGAACGTAGCGTTGAGCGGCGGGAGATCGTCCTTTGGAAACGCCTTCACGCCGGGGATGGGCGCGGTGGCATCTCCCGCAATCATCCTGCTCAACAGACCAGGAATCTCCACGCCCGTCACGCGCTGGTTCGCGCCATCAACCCAGCCGAGGATGTGCAGGCCGGCTGGCGCCGACGCCTCCATCACGCCTTCCATCGCGGCGAACTTCTCCGGCTGATGTCGCGCGACCAAGCGGGCGGACCAATCCCCGGTGACGATCGACGCGAGTGCCGCCACCGCCGCCAGCGCGAGGCCGAGCCGCATCGACGCTCGAGCAAAGGCCTCGTGCCGCCGCTTCAGGAGGTAGTACGCGGCAATGGAAAGCACGAAGAACGCGCCAGTTGCCCACGCGCCGACGATGGTGTGCAGCAGGCGATCAACGCTCGACGGATTGAACACGACCGCCCAGAAATCGGTGATTTCCGCCCGCGGCCGGCCAGCCGCGTCGGCGACCACATGGTAACCGGCTGGCGTCTGCATCCACGAGTTGGCCACGATGATCCAGATCGCGCTGAAATGCGCGCCGAGACACACGGCCACCGTCGACAGGAAGTGCAGACGCGGCCCAATCCGGTCCCAGCCGAACAGGAGCAGCGCGAGGAACCCGGATTCGAGGAAGAACGCGAAGAGGCCTTCGGCGGCCAGCGCGCTCCCGAACACGTCACCGACGAAGCGTGAGTAGGCCGCCCAGTTCGTGCCGAACTCGAACTCCATGACGATGCCGGTCGCGACGCCGACGGCGAAGACCAGGCCGAAGATTCGGGTGAAGAACCGCGCCATCTGGTGGTAGATCGGGTTCTTCGTGGCGAGCGACATCGCCTCGATGACCACCAGCATCATCCCGAGGCCGATCGAGAGCGGCGGATAGATGTAGTGGAACCCGATGGTCAGCGCAAACTGCAGGCGAGCCAGCACACCGACGTCCACAGTGGAACCCCAGGGAGCAGGAAAAAACTTACTGGACTACCTGATGCGAGCGCCCGACACGTACCAGCTCTGAACCTTGACCGCGAACGCCCAATTGTAGCGGTACCAGGGCAGCACCTGCACGAGCCGCGTGTAGGCGACGTCGATGTAGATGTGGTCCGCCGTCTTGCGGATGCTCACGCGGGCAGGATCAATCCGGATGCCCAGCTTGGTGGCTTCTGCGACCACCGCGGTGCGCACGGCGTCATCTCCCTGGTCGGCGCCGAACTCAGCGAGCTGCCGAACGGCGTCTTCGAGCTTGAAATGGTCCAATTGGGCGGAGGCGGCCTGCCAACAGCCGTACACCACAAGCGCGACGACGGCGAGCCTGATCAGCCTGCCCATATCAGTGAATCTGGTGCAGCAGACGACCCCAGCGTGTGCTCGTCAGGACGCTGAAGAGTCCACCGGCGTCGGGGTCATAGGACCAGTAGATCACCAACGCCTGGCCCTTGATGTTGTCGCGAGGCAGGAACCCCCAGTAGCGCGAGTCCTGCGAATTGTCGCGGTTGTCACCCATCACGAAGAGCGATCCGGCCGGCACCGTCTCCGGGCCGTAATGATCGCGGACGTCTTCGGAGGTCACCTCCGCCAGCGTGCCGCCTTCGGGGCGTGGAAGGTAGTGCGCATACGGTTCGTCGAGCGGTCTCCCGTCGATGTGGATCCGGTGGTTCTTCAGCTCGACCGTCTCCCCGGGCAGGCCGATGACGCGCTTGATGAAGTCGCGCTCGGGGTCTGTCGGAAACTTGAACACCACAATATCGCCCCGCCGGACCTCCCGGGTGGGCAGAACCGCGCGTTCGACTGCCGAACTTGTCGGTGAAAACACGAACTTGTTGACGAGCAGATGATCGCCGATCAGCAGGTTGGGCTCCATCGATCCCGTCGGAATCTTGAACGCCTGAACGACAAACGTCCGAATAAACAGCGCCAGGATGACGGCGATGACAATCGACTCGAAGTACTCACGGGCCACAGACTTTCTGAACTCGGGCACCTATTCCTCCGTTCCCATCTTGAGCACGGCGAGAAACGCCTCCTGGGGAATTTCCACGCGGCCCACGCGTTTCATGCGCTTCTTGCCTTCCTTCTGCTTCTCGAGCAGTTTGCGCTTGCGCGAGATGTCGCCACCGTAGCACTTTGCGAGCACGTTCTTCCGCATGGCCTTGACTGACTCGCGGGCCACAATCCGGCCGCCGATCGCCGCCTGGATGGCCACCTCGAACATCTGCCGCGGAATCAGCTGTCGCATCTTCTGTGCCAGCGCCCGTCCCCGCTGATAGGACGCATCCCGGTGCACGATGGTCGACAACGCGTCGATCGGGTCGCCATTGACCAGAATGTCGAGCTTGACCAGCGGCGATTCCCAGTAACCGCTCACATGATAGTCAAGCGACGCATAGCCGCGCGAGATGGTCTTGAGCCGATCGTAGAAATCGAGCACGACCTCGTTGAACGGCATTTCGTAGGTGATGAGGACGCGGTCGGTGGAAAGATACTCGAGCGATTTCTGCACGCCGCGTTTTTCCTGACACAGGTTCAGAATGCCACCAACGTGTTCGGACGGCGTCAGGATCATCGCCTTGATGACGGGCTCTTCGAACTTCTGAATCCTCCCGACGTCGGGCAGTTTGGCCGGACTGTCGATCTCATGCACCTCGCCATCGGTCGTCGTCACGCGATACAGAACGCCCGGGGCTGTGGTCACCAGGCTCTGGTCGAACTCGCGTTCGAGCCGCTCCTGCACGATCTCCATGTGCAGCAGGCCGAGGAACCCGCACCGGAATCCGAACCCCAGCGCCGCTGACGTTTCCGGCTCGTAGAAAAACGACGCGTCGTTGAGGCGCAGTTTCTCGAGCGCGTCCCGCAGTTCCGGGTACTCGTGTCCCTCCACCGGGTACAACCCCGCGAACACCATCGGCTTCAACTCGCGGAAGCCCGGGAACGGCTTCACGGCCGGGCGGGACGCCTCCGTGACGGTGTCGCCAAGCCGCGCATCACTCACCTTTTTGATCGCCGCCGTGATGAACCCGACTTCGCCGACGCCGAGTTCGTCCATCTCCACGGGTTTGGGCGTAAACGCGCCCACCTGCTCGACCTCGTACTCCTGCCCTTCGGCCATCAGGCGAATCTTCATGTGCGGTCGAATCACGCCATCGATCACACGAATCACGATGACGACGCCCCGGTACGGGTCGTACCAGGAGTCGAAGATCAGCGCCTTGAGCGGGGCGGCCGCATCGCCTTCCGGTGCCGGGAGACGCTCGACAATCGCTTCGAGCACTTCGTGCACGCCGGTGCCGACCTTCGCGCTCGCGAGGATCGCGTGCGACGGGTCGAGGCCGATGATGTCGGCCAGCTGCCGGCGCGATTCCTCGGGCTGCGCGCTGGGCAGGTCGATCTTGTTGATGACGGGGATGATCTCGAGGTTGTTCTCGACGGCGAGATACGCGTTGGCGAGCGTCTGCGCCTCAACACCCTGCGAGGCGTCGACGATCAGCACGGCGCCCTCGCAGGCGGCGAGCGACCGGGTGACCTCGTAGGAAAAATCGACGTGCCCGGGCGTGTCGATCAGGTTGAGCACGTACTGATGACCGTTATCCGCGTCGTAGGTCAGCCGGACCGGGTGGGCCTTGATCGTGATGCCGCGCTCGCGCTCGAGATCCATCGAGTCGAGCACCTGCGCCTCGATCATCTCGCGCGGCTGGAGCGCGCCGGTGAATTCGAGGAATCGATCCGCCAGCGTCGACTTGCCGTGGTCGATGTGCGCGATGATCGAGAAATTCCTGATGTACTGCTGATCCATCTCGGTATGCGGATTCTTTCGATGACGACTGACGCGCCGGCCCGGTCAGCGTGGGCGCCGCCCGGCGACGGGCCTGTAAATCAAACCGACGATGGCGCCGTACGCGGCCATCTCGATGATGCAGTCGACCACAATCGCCGCGGCGAACGCCGCTGAGATCGGCATCATCACGTAGCTCCACACGCCGGCGAACGCCGCCAGCAGCAGCCCGATGAGCACGCCGTACCGCAGTCCTTCGACCAGTCCGGCGCCGCCCTCATAGCCCTTGGCGTAGGCATACGCGAAGACGAAGAACCCGACGAGCGACGCGCCGTACCCCAGCACGAGGTTCATGTCGGACGGCGCCCTCAGGAGCGCGGCGTGCTGGCGGAAGAGGTCTGGCAGGACCGTACCCCAGACGATGCCGGTCAGGGCGAGGTGCGCGAGCCAGCTCACCAGCGCCGCGGCAGCCAGTCGTCCGAAATTCATCGGGGTATCCCCCTAGGACCCAGAAGGTCCTTACTTGCCGCGGGCGACCTGCGTGTTCAGCACGACCCCGCCGCCGCCGAACTGCTGGATCACCGACATGAGCCCCGTGTAGAGGAACCCGACCTGGAACAGCACCAGGAACGGCAGCGTGCCGTAGATGCCGTTGGCCGCCGCGTAGAACACCGTCATCGTGAAGTAGAGCCCGAGCGCCACTTCGATGAGCGGCTGGATGGCCACCACCTGGCGGTACTTCTTCGCGCCCCAGTCGTCCGAGCCGCACTCGATGCCGTACTTGGGCGTGCGCGCAAAGGCCGACTCGTGTCCGATGAGCGCTTCGATGACTGCGCGGGTGTTGTTGACGGCGAGGCCGATGCCAATCGACATCAGGAACGGAATGTACCGCAGCCGCGCCTTCCAATCGGGATACAGTTCGCGCTGGGAGACGACATAGAAGTTGGCCACCGACGCGGTTGCCGCGAAAAACAGCGGCACGTCGATGAGCAGCATCTCGTTCCAGCCCATGTTGTAGCGAATCACCATCGACGGGAACATCAGGATCGACAGCAGCGACATGAGCAGGTAGTTGAAGTTCGCCGTGAGATGGAAGAACGCCTCCGCCTTCACGCCAAATGGCTGATCCGACTGCAGGATGCGCGGCAGCAGTTTGAGGCACACCTGAATTGAGCCCTTGGCCCAGCGGTGCTGCTGCGACTTGAAGGCGTTCATCTCGACTGGCACTTCGGCCGGCGCGACCAGGTTGGGCAGGAACAGGAACTTCCAGCCGAGCAGCTGCGCCCGGTAGCTCAGGTCGAGATCCTCGGTGAGCGTGTCGTGCTGCCATCCGCCCGCCGCGGGAATGACCTCGCGGCGCCACACGCCGGCCGTGCCATTGAAGTTGAAGAAGTGTCCGGCGCGATTGCGCCCGCCGTGCTCCAGCACGAAGTGGCCGTCGAGCAGGATGGCCTGCGCCTTGGTCAGCAGCGAGTAGTCCGCGTTGACATGGCCCCAGCGCGCCTGGACCAGGCCAATCTTCTCGTCCTGAAAGTACGGGATCGTCTTCTGCAGGAAGTCGACGCTCGGGATAAAGTCCGCGTCGAAGATGGCGACGAACGTGCCGCGCGCGACCTTCAGGCCGGCATCGAGCGCGCCCGCTTTGTACCCGGTCCGGTTGGTGCGATGGATGAGCCTGATGTCGAACCCTTCGGCGGAAAGCCGATCAACCGCATGCCGCGCAACCTCGGTCGTCTCGTCGGTCGAATCGTCCAGCACCTGGATCTCCATCAACTCGCGCGGGTAGTCGATTCGCGCGGTCGCCTGGAGCAGGCGATCCACCACGTACATCTCGTTGAAGATCGGCAACTGAATCGTCACCGGGGGCAGAGGACCGTCCCACGCCGGCGGGGGCCCGGGGACCTTGTCCTTGTTCTTCATGTAGGCGTAGACCAGGTAGTAGCGGTGCCACCCATACACGCCGAGGATGACCAGGACGAAGAAGTACAACCCGAGGATGAGGGATTCAAATGCGCTCATGAGTGTTTCGCCAGTCCTGTGTTGTGCCGAAGGGCACAATCGGCCATTTTACAGCCGTCTGGTGGAAAAGCCTAGCCTGGCGGACTCTCACGCGGTTTTGCTGGCGATTTCGCGTCTCGCAGGGGCGGCTGGAAAAGGAGACGTCTTCGGGGTCCTTCCCTGTCAGAATCGGGACCCCGAAGGCGCCACCTTACTCTGGCTTCGACCTGTCGTCGTCTTCGGAGGAGACACCACTCAAACGCACTCTCCGTGGGAGCGTCTCCGGTCATCCTCCTCACAACTCGTCCGGGTTTCGTGGAGATGCCCTTCCGGGCTGCTACTTGCCTCCCCGGCGTGCCGGCAGGAAGTTTTCCATGGCCCAGATTTCGCTGGAATTCCTTCCCGATGTGAACACAATCCGTCGCCCGTCCGGATGGAGCTGCAAGTCACGGAACTCCAGCTCCATGCCCAAGTTGATCTTCTGGGGTTCTCCGCCTGCGAACGGTATCTGCCACAATTCGCGTTTCTGTCCCTTTGCGCCGGCTGCTCTTTTGTAGAACAGGATTGTCTTGCCATCCGGAGTCCAGGCAGGATAGGTCCACCAGTCGAGCACGCCCAGGAGAAGATCTCGTGCCTCACCGCCCGCCGTCGGCAGGACCCGTATGACGTTCCCCTTGTTCCCGCCGTTCTCCAGCGAGAGGGTGTCCGCCGTACTGAGGGACAGATACCTTCCGTCAGGTGAGATCGTCATGGCGCCGATATCCGGGGGAGACGCCTTCCGATAGAATTCCTTTTCCTGTCCCGTTTCCAGGTCATGCCTCATGATCGTCGTGAGTTTCTTCGTCCATTGGAAATTCGCGTAGTACACCGACTTCCCATCCGGCGACACCGCGAAATTCTTGATCAGCGAATCGGACCACCCGCTTCGGGCCAGAAGAGTTTGCTTGCCGGTCTGGATGTCGATCTTGAACAGCCCCTGGTTCGTCTTGTCGTACATCGTGGCAAACACGGCGCGACCGTCAGCCGACCAGTGCATCCTCCAGAAGGATTCGATACCAAGCGGAACTTCTCGCTCTTCTCCGGTTTGATCGGTACGAATGCACAGGATGTACGAACTTTGCGTTGCCGATCCCGCTTGGCGTTCCGACACATAGGCCAGATACTTGCCGTCGGGAGACCATTCAGCGGAGTGGTTGTTGCCCACCACGCGCGGGATGATCTTCTTGGGCGGCGCTACGGCCGTCCCCTTGGCGAGATCCAGCGAGCCTTCGTAGACATCCACGAGGCTCACTCCGACGTTGTAGAAGAAAGACCCCCGCGCGGAAAACCCCATGGGAGTGACTTGTCCGATGTCCTTCCTGACAAGTACCGGATCACCTTGAGGCTTGCCGTCAACAACATGAAGCGCCCAGGCATCCTGCGTTCCTGTCCGGTCGCTGGCGAAGAGGACGGTGTCGGAGCCTGGCACCCAGCCGAGGAGTTGATCATCGGCGGGGTGCGTGATAAGCGGGATCTCCTGTTTTCCATCAATGGACGTGATGAAGATATCGCGTTTCGGGGACCCTTCCTGCTGCCGGTTGTCATAGACGATGTATTTCCCATCCGCCGAATAGCTGGCGTGCCATGACCATGAGTCGATCGGTTTTTCAGCCGTACCGAGTACCGTCACAGAACCATCGGCCACAGATACCACGGCCAGCTTCTCAGGACTGGTCTTGGTCTTGGGAACAATGGCCACAACAGACCTGCCATCCGGGGACCAGCCCAGAGCCCACACCGGCGCCAGAGTCCGGGGCTCGGATCCGTCAGTCCCGATGATCCTGAGTTCACCAGTCATGTCCTTCTTCAGCCAGACGAACGCGATCTTCTTGCCGTCAGGAGACCATGTCGAAGCGAGAACCATTTCTGTGGTGGTCTTGTCTTTGTTCGTCAGTCGGCGCTTCTGGCCGCTCGCGATGTCCCAGATGGCCAGGTCGCCCCCCGAATCCTGGTCCACGATCGAAAGGTATCTTCCATCCGGAGAAGGTGACCCGGTCGTATCCACCCCCGCACCTGACCAGACTCTCCGAATTGTCATCTCTGTGCCGGCCGCCGGGTTTGGAGTCCCGGTCAATGCGGCCAGCCTGGCCCGCGCGATCTGGACCTGTTCGGCCTGATCCCCGTATTGCCGCAGGAGCTGCTCGTACGCGGTGCGCGCCTCAGCCTGGCCCAGCTTCTCGTAGCACTGGCCCATCTCGAGCAAGGCCTTCGCCGCTACGGTCCTGCCAACGCCGGGCCGCGCAAGAATCTTCTTGTACTGATCGATGGCCGCCGTCAGATCCCCCTTCACCAACTCCGTGTTCTTGGCGGCCTGAAGCAGAGCTTCGCCCTGCTTGTCGCTCTGACCGACTCCGTGAACTCCTGTCCACAGACCAGCGACCAGAACCGCGATCGCGATCCACAACGCTGATGGCTTTCTCATGGTCTTCACCCCCGACAGAAGCTTGATCCCATCGTTTCTGGCTCTGATCGGGAAACGGTCTGAATTGTGCACGATTTCGGCTAGTCTTCGAACCGGTAGCCGAGACCGCGGGAGCAGATCAGGTGCCGGGGCGCGTCCGGGTTGGCTTCGATCTTCCGGCGCAGGTTCATCATGTGGTTGTCGACAACGCGATCGGTGGGGTAGTTGCCCACTCCCCAGACCGCATCGAGCAGTTGCTCGCGCGTGAACAGATGACCTTTGCGCCGAATCAGCGTCGCCAGCAGCCTGAATTCGGTCGGCGTCAGATCCACGTGCGTCCTGGAACGCCGGACTTCGCAGCGGTCGAAGTCCACCTCGAATCCGTCGAACACACACACGTCCAGTTGATCGGGCGCGCCGCGGCGCAGTAGCGCCTTGATGCGGGCGCGCAGTTCCAGGGGGCTGAAAGGCTTGGTGACGTAGTCGTCGGCTCCCATCTCCAGGCCCAGCACTTTTTCCGCCTCTGCCGTTTTCGCGGTCAGCATGAGGATGGGAGTTTTCAGCCCGGCCCGCCGCAGTTCGCGGCAGACGGCAAAGCCATCCTTCCTGGGCAGCATGATGTCGAGCACGATGAGGTCGAACGACGTCTCGCGTGCCCGCCGGCACGCTGCGTCCCCATCGGCAGCCACCTCAACGGAATAGCCCTCCAGTTTCAGGTCGTACTGAAGGCCCAGCGCGATATTGGTGTCATCTTCGACGATAAGGATCCTGGTCATGATGGTTCCACAACGGGCAGGACAACGGTGAATGTGCTGCCTTTGCCCGGTTCGCTGTCCACCGTGATCTCTCCTCCATGATCATGAATGATCTGGTGTGCCATGGCGAGGCCGATCCCGGTCCCGCGAACATGCAGAGCCCTGGCTGCTGCTCCGCGGGTGAATTTCTTGAAGATCGCAGTCTGTTCCGCGCGGGCGACGCCAACTCCCTCATCGTGCACACTGATGCTCACGCGGCCGCCCGCCCGCCCGATGCGGACGCACACTGCGGGCTGGTCCGGGGAGTACTTGACGGCGTTATCAACCAGATTCCAGATCACGCAGCCGAGCGCCTCACGATCTACGCGCACCTGCGGGAGAGGAGTATCCTCGTTGCACTCGATGTGGTGGTCACGGGAATTTCCCTCCTCCTCAAACTCTGCGACCACCTGTCGAGTCAGAACTGCCGGATCGAGCGTCTCGAAGCGATAATCGAGCGCGCCGGCGTCCAGGCGGCCGAAGTTCAGCAACCCCTCGACCAGGCGGCGCAAGCGCTGGCTTTCGCGGGCGAGCACCCCATAAAAACGCCGACGATCCTCCTCGCCCTCGACTCGGTCCTTGGCCAGTAATTCGGTAAACTGGCAAAGTGATGTCAGAGGCGTCCGGAACTCGTGGGAAACGGCGGCGACAAAGTCGGACTGCTGCTGGGCGACCTGGCACTCCTTCGTGACCGCACGGCCAATGAAATAGACTCCCGATATGACCAGGAGGAAGATGAGAAGAAATCCCGCCGTCAGGAGCCTGCGGCGGACGATTTGGCTATCGCTCTCAGTCGGATTCGCAGAGGCTGATACCTGAATCATCCAGGGCAGCCGGGTGGCAGAGCCCAGTCGTACAGAAGCTCGATTCTCGGCAGCCGGCGCATCTCCCCAGACTGCTTGGCCATCCGCACCAATCAGACTCAGCACCGCGCCGTGATTCGCCAGCATCGGCTTGACCGCGTGCAGCCAGGCCGATTCCAGGAAATCAGCGCCGGCGGCCAGCGCCGCCATGCGATCCGCCGACGAGCACCATGCGATCAGAACCGGCCGTTCGGCAAGCCGCTGTACCCGACGGCCCCCGCCGGCAGGCTCTCCCTGTCTGACCCTTTGCCATTCGCCCCAGAGCACCTGGGCTGCTTCAGATAGGGCCATAGCCTCCAATCGGGTGTCGTCAGCAGAAGCAGCTCCCGTGCGCTGCCGCGTCTGGCCGGCGTAATAGACGTAGGCCGCCTCGGAGATTCTCCAGCGGCCTCGGCCAAGATCTGCGTACAAGGCGGAGGCTTCCTCTTTCAAACGCGCCATTTCGCCACGTTCCTCGAGCAGAGAACACAGGGCGTCGCGTGCCAGAAGTTCAGCCGGCAGTCCACCAACTGTTACCGGCCCGAGTGCGCGCAGTTCTCCATAGGCACGCGTCGCTTCCTCCCAGCGTCCGCTTTTTCGCCAGTTCCGCGCGATGCGAGTCAAAGCTGCGGCACGAATCTGCGGATCTGCCGCAAGCGACGCTTCCGTTAGAGCTGATATTGCGCCATTGTGGTCGCCTCGCTGGAACTCGAGTGCTTCCGCGGCCGAAAAGAGTGCGGGCGGAGGCTCCTTCGCAGGTGTCAGGAAGGGGTGGAAGAGGAGTCGATCGTTCGGCAGGGGTTCTACGCCGTCAGTGTTGAAAAGAAGCAGCACGGAGTCGCCGGGCAGATTGCGCGAGAATTCCAACGAATCCCGAGCCAAGCCCTCCTCGCTCATATTTGCAAGGTGGGCCAGGTCTTGTTCGAGCTCCGACAGATCCCGTTGGAGCGCAGCCGTGATGAGGTCGGCGGCAACTTCCACACGTTCCTGCGCCCTTTGCCTCGACAACGCGCGATCCTGCTGCAGCAACTGCCAACCCAGCCAGCCTAGTGTCGCAGCCAGGACCAAGGTGATCGACAAAAATATCCAAAGCAGATGATAGGGCGAACGGATCCATTGTCTCGGCAACATGATAGGCACGCTCATCGCAAGTATGATGCGACGAATTCCTCGGTAACCAATCTCCTTCAAGGACTCGGTAAAGCCACGCACGCCGGTTCTTCCGGAGCGTCACGGTGCCGTCACGGAAACACGTCACGACATCGTCTGACTCCCGGACAGGTCGATCCATCTTCCGAAAGAGCCACTTCGCCCGCTCCATGCTCGGAAGCTCCACCGGGAGCGCGGGGCACCCGGGGGAGGAACCGCAACGCGGAGACACGACCGTCAGCGGCACCCGACGCGGCTCATCGTACGCAGGAAGTTGCACAGAAACAAGCGCTGTCGAGACCTCGACCCTAATCAGTGTGCGATGTTGACTTGGGGATCATGCGATGGGTCACATCGCTCGTAATGCTGGACCAGCCACGGGCACAAACCAGGCACATTGGCCTGGGCGCATGGATCCTGCCGGCCAGTGGCGTTCCTGCAAGTGCTTGATAGCTGGTGCCGGAGGAGGAAATCGAACCCTCACGAGGGTGTAACCCACGGGATTTTGAGTTCCCGTGAACAGACAGAACCTTCCTACCACCGAGTATTAGGCAATTCTTAGACAACCTCGCGGAAACTGCTTTTTTGCTCAGGAAACGCAGCCGTTATCGACATGGGGTTTGCAATCAGCCATCATAGCCCCCATGTGCCGTGCGTCCAAACGACGGGCCGCTCGATGAACCCACCCCTCATCCACCAGGTGCTCGCGCAACTGCAGGACGGGTCGCTGTCGCTGGAGGCCGCCGAGTCGCGCCTGGCCGAGTACGTGCGCGCCCTGCCCTTCGAAGATCTGGGATTTGCCCGCGTCGACCATCACCGGGCCATCAGGCTTGGCATGCCTGAGGTGATCTTCGGGCTGGGCAAGACCCCCGAGCAGATTACGGCGATAGCCGAACGAATCGCGAGCCGCGGTCAGACGCTGTTGGTGACCCGAGCCAGCGAAGCCGCGTACGAGGCGGTCGCGGCCAAGGTGCCCGACGCCACGTATCATGCAGTGGCACGGATCATCGCGTGGCGCCGGGACGACATCCCCCGGGGCACAGGCACCATTCTGATCGCGTCGGCGGGCACGTCGGACCAGCCCGTTGCCGAGGAAGCCGCTCTCTCCGCCGAAGTGATGAACAACGCCGTGGATCGGCTCTACGACGTGGGCGTCGCCGGCCTGCACCGGTTGCTCAGCTCCCGCGACCGGCTGGATGCCGCCCGGGCGGTGATCGTCGTCGCGGGCATGGAAGGGGCGCTGCCTAGCGTGATCGGCGGGCTGGTGCGGGTGCCGGTCATTGCCGTGCCCACCAGCGTCGGCTACGGCGCCAGTTTCGGCGGGGTCGCTGCCCTGCTCGGGATGCTGAACTCCTGCGCGCCGGGCGTGGCGGTGGTCAACATCGACAACGGCTTCGGTGCGGCCTGCATCGCCAGTCAAATCAATCACTTATAGCCAGAAAGCCCTTGACACCAACCGCCCGGCGACCGATATTTGAAGGTTGCGGGTGTTTCGGCCACTGTGCTAATGTAAAGGGCTTTCCTCCGGCCGAAGGCGGTCGGCCGTGTACAGGGGGTCAACCCCTTCGGTTTAACCCCAGGTGTTCCTGACGGATCATGCATCCAGCCGTCCTGCAGGCGCTCGAATTCACACGCATCATCGATGTCGTGTGCGGGTTCGCCGCCACCCCGCTGGGGGCGGCGCGGCTCGCCAACCTGCGCCCCTCGTCTGATCCACGCCGGGTGGCGCAGTGGCTGGCTGCCACATCCGAGGGGGTTCGGTTCAACGAGCAGGTCGGAGGTTTCGCGCTGACGGCGCCCAAGGACCTGCCGTCAATCCTGGCAAGCCTCGCCATTGAAGGGCGCGCCCTCGAACCGCTCCGGCTGATCGCGCTCTCGGACTACCTCGAATCGGCGGAGGCGACACGCGCGGCGATCAAGCGGGCAGAAGGGCTGTTCCCGATGCTCAAGTCGCTGGCCGAATCCGGCGCGTCGTTCCGGGCCGAGACCGCCGAGGCACGGCACAAGATCGATCCGTCTGGCGAGGTGATCGATGAGGCGACGCCGGAATTGCGTACGCTGCGCGATCGGCTCCGCCGCCAGCGGACGCGGCTGCGGGGCACGTTCGAGTCGTTCCTGCGCAATAAGGACACGGCCAAGTACCTGCAGGATCAGATCGTCACGGATCGCAACGGCCGCTTCGTGCTGGTGGTGCGGGCCGAGCATCGGTCCGCGATTCCGGGCATCATCCATGGCAGCTCGGCCAGCGGCGCCAGCCTGTTTCTCGAACCGCTCAGCACGGTCGAGATCAACAACGACATCGTGGCGCTGGAGCAGCAGGAGGCCGAGGAAGTCCGGCGAATCCTGCTGCAGTTGACCGATCAGTTTCGCCGACGGGCACTCGACCTGCAGCGGACCATTGAGTCGGCGACCGAGTTGGACTGCATTCAGGCGAAGGCGCGGTTCTCGGCGGTCATCAATGGCGTCGAGCCGGCGATGTCGGGCGACGGGACGTTCGAACTGCTTGCGGCGCGCCACCCGCTGCTGATGCCGGCGGTGACGAGTCGGCTGACGGACAAGCGGTCTGGGACCTCAGGAACGGCGGCCGAGGGGGACACGAACGAGAACGGCCCAACGCGCACAGCCGATCCTGTGCCCGTCGACATTCGGATGGTGCCGCCCACGAGCGCCTTGGTGATCACAGGGCCGAACACCGGCGGAAAGACCGTCGCGCTCAAGACCGCGGGGCTGCTCGTGCTGATGGCGCAGGCCGGCCTGCACGTACCCGCCGCAGGTGGGTCGCGGCTGCCGGTCTTCAGGTCGGTGTTCGCCGACATTGGCGACGAACAGTCGATTGCCAACAGCTTGAGCACCTTCTCGTGGCACATGACCAACATCGTGCAGATGGATCGGTCGCTGACGCTGCCGGCCCTGGTGCTGCTCGACGAGGTGGGCGTGGGCACCGATCCCATCGAAGGCGGCGCGCTCGGCCTCGCCATCGTCGACCATCTGCGGCAGCGCGGCGCGCACCTGGTGGCGACGACGCACTACGAGCAGTTGAAGACGTATGCGGCCACCACCGAAGGCGTGGCGGGCGCCGCGTTTGGTTTCGACGCCGACACGTTTGCGCCAACGTATCGACTGATTTACGGCACGCCCGGCCGGAGTCTGGCGCTCGAGATCGCGGGGCGGCTTGGACTCAACCCGACGATTCTCGACGAGGCGCGGCGCAACATCAGCGCGCGCGAAGCGCAACTGGCGGAGCACCTCGCGAAGATCGACGCGGATATCCGGAATCTGGAGCACGAGCAGCGCCTTGTCGGGCGCGAGCGGGAAGCGCTGGCCGAATCGGAATCGCGCCTGCGGACGCGCGAGCAGGCGTTGAAGGAGAAGGAAGACCGCGTACGGCAGCGCGTCGACGAGGAACTCGAGACCCGGGTGCGCGCCGCCCGGCAGGAAATCGATCGGGTGGTGGACGATCTGCGCAAGCAGGTTGAGCGGTTGAACGCGGAGGCGGTTCGGCGCGCGCAGCACGGGGCACAGTTGCCGACCAGTGAGGCAGGAACCGCGAAGGCTGAGGCGCGCGCGGCACTGGACAAACTGGCCGAGCGGATCCGCGAGAGCGCCGACAATCACGCGGGGCCACAGGCAGTCGAGACCGGGGCGGCAGCCGTCGTCGGCGATCGGGTCACGCTCAAGGGTCTCGGACTTGAGGGCCGCGTGGTGGCCATTCATGGGAGCGAAGCCGAGATCGATGTGCGGGGCAAGCGGCTTCGGGCGCGTGCCAACGAACTGCACGTGGTTGCCGGAGCGGCGGTCGCGACAGCTCCCCGTGTCAATGTGAGCGTGCAGGTGCAGGCCCGTGAAGCAATCGGGACCGACATCAACGTGATTGGCTGCACGGTCGACGAAGCGCTGGGCCGTGTGGAGCGATTCCTGGACGACATGCTCATGAGCGACGAGCGGTCCGTGCGCATCATCCACGGGCACGGCACCGGGCAGTTGCGTCGCGCAATTGGCGAGTTTCTCCAGCGCCACCCACTGGTGGCACACCATCAACCTGCCCCGTCCGAACAGGGCGGCGGAGGGGTCACGGTGGCGGAGTTGAAAGACTAGTGGCACTGTTTCCGTCCACCTTCATCGACGACCTGCGGACACGCGCGGACATCGTGCAGGTGATCCAGGAATACGTGTCGCTCAAGAAGGCCGGGACCAGTTACAAGGGCCTGTGCCCTTTCCACGGCGAGAAGACCCCGTCGTTTCACGTCAACGCCGACAAGGGGTTCTTCCACTGTTTCGGCTGCGGCGTGGGCGGCGACGTGATCAAGTTCGTGGAGATGCACGAGAAGATCGGGTTTGCCGAGGCCGTTCGCCACCTGGCACGCAAGGTGGGGCTGACGATCCCCGAGACCGGGCCCGATGCCAATGAGGCCGATACGCGCGAGCGCGAGACGCTGCTCAAGATCCACGAGGTGGCGGCGGCGTACTTCCGCGAACAGCTCGAGGGGCCTGGTGGCGCGCGGGCGCGCCAGCAGTTGACGGCGCGGGGCCTGACACCCGAGACGATTGCGACGCTCGGACATGGCTATGCGACCTCGGCCAGGGACGCGCTGAAGAGCCGGCTGCTTGAACAGGGTTTCTCAATGCCCCTGCTGATCCGATCAGGCCTCGTCGTCGAACGCGACAACGGCCAGATCGTGGATCGGTTCCGCAACCGCCTGATGATCCCGATTGCGCGCGACGCGGGCTCGGTGGTGGCGTTTGGCGGACGGGCGATGGACCCCGACCAGGTACCGAAGTACCTGAATTCGCCCGAGACGCCGATCTACACGAAAGGCCGGACGTTGTACGGCCTGAACCACACCAAACCGTTCCTCAGGACCACCGGGTTCGTGGTGCTCGTCGAGGGCTACTTCGATTTCGCGCAGGTGCTGCAGGAATGCCGGCTGCCCGTGGTGGCCTCGTGCGGCACGGCGCTGACGACGCAGCAGGCGCAGTTGCTGAGGCGGTTCGTGTCGAAAGTCGTGTTGAGCTTCGACCCGGATGCCGCCGGGCAGACTGCTGCGGCGCGGTCGTGCGAGATGCTCGTGGCGGAGGGCTTCCAGGTGAACGTCGCCGTCCTGCCGGGTGGGGACGATCCAGACGCGTTCATCCAGAAGCGAGGCGGGCGCCAGTACGCCGCGCAGCTTCAGCAGTCGACGCCGTATCTCGAGTACCTGCTCGACCGCACGGTCGCATCGCACGACCTGCGCAAGGACGACAGCCGCCGGGAGTTCCTGCAGGAGATGCTGGGCGTGGCGGCGCGGATTCCTGACGCGGCCGCCCGGGACCAGTTCGCGGACCGGATTGCCCACCGCGCGCGGATTACAGAATCGGTGGTCCGCGACGAAATCCGCAAAGCGGCGGTCGAGCGCCGCACGACGGTCGGCACCCGCGAGATGCCCTCGCTCGGCCACCTGAAACCGGCCGAACGGGGCCTGATCTGGGCGCTGCTGAATCAACCCGACGAGGCTGTCCGTGCGCTGGTCACCCTGGATCGCGAGGATGTGGACGCGCTGGCGGCCGCCCCGATCTTGCAGCAGGCATTGGACTTGGCGCAATCCGAGGCGGATTTCTTACCGGCGGCACTCCTGGAGCGTCTAAGTACTGAAGAGGCCCAATTGGCGACGGGCATCGCGGCAGAACCCCATGCGACCGCCCCGGCGCTGGCGTGCGCGCAGGCGCTCCGGCGCCTCCGGTTCGAGCGTCAAAACGCCGCCGTGCAGCGCGAAATCGACCGTCTCCAGGAATCGGGCGGCGGATCGGATATTGATAGATTGTGGCAGCAGAAACGTGAACTGCTCCAGCGCATCGCGGCGCTGGAGATTACTGGAACATAACGGGAGGACGCCTTGTCGATCGAGGACAAGTTCGACGAAGTACAGCAGCTCATCATCATCGGCAAAGAGAAGGGCTACCTGCTCTATGACGAGGTCAACGACCTGCTGCGTGCCGACATCACCTCGGCGGACGATTTGGATGATCTGTTCAGCACGTTCGGCAACGCCGGGATCGAGGTGGTCGACTCCGACCAGAAGTTCCGGGAGGAGAAGCCGGACGGCGATGATCTCGAGCTCGACCTGACGCCGGGCGCGCTCGACAAGACCAACGATCCGGTCCGGATGTACCTGCGCGAGATGGGCACCGTGCCGCTCCTCACGCGCGAGGGCGAGGTCGAGATCGCCAAGCGCATCGAGCGCGGCAAGCTGGCGGTAATCAAGTCGATCTCACGCACGCCGACGGTGGCCGCCAGGGTCATCGAGATGGGCGACAAGCTCAAGCTGGGCGAGCGGACGATTCGCGAGCTGGTGATCTTCAATGACGAGGAGATCACCGACGAGCGGCTCGAGGAGCGCACACGCGAGGTGCTGCGGCAGACCGATGCCGTCAAGAAGGCCCGCGTGCTGTACGACAAGGCCCAGGAAAAACTCGACGCGACGCCCAAGAAGGACAAGCGCAAGTATCGCCGGGTGCGGTGGAAGGCGATGCGGGCGCGCATCCGGGTCTCGCAGCTGATCCGCGTCATCGAGTTCACCGAGAGCGTCAAGCGCCGGCTGATCGAGGACATCAAGGAAGCCGTGGAGCGCGTCCAGCGCGTCCAGCGGGACGCCGATCAGATCGACAAGCAGTTGACCGCCAAGAGCCGCCGGGCGCGCCTCAAGGAAGACGACCGCAAGGTGGCCATGGCGAAGCATCGCGAGCTTCGCGGCGAGGTCAAGCGGTTGGCCGACGATCTGGGCGAGACGCCCGTCTACCTGCGCCAGACGCTCGACACGATCCGACGCGGTGAGGCCCAGGCCGAACAGGCCAAGAAGGAGCTGGTCGAGGCCAACCTCCGCCTGGTCGTGTCGATCGCCAAGAAGTACACGAACCGCGGCCTGCAGTTCCTGGATCTCATCCAGGAAGGCAACATCGGGTTGATGAAGGCCGTCGACAAGTTCGAGTACCGGCGCGGCTACAAGTTCTCGACCTACGCGACATGGTGGATCCGCCAGGCCATCACCAGGGCCATTGCCGATCAGGCGCGCACGATCCGCATCCCGGTGCACATGATCGAGACGATTAACAAGCTCATCAGGACGTCGCGATCGCTCGTGCAGGAACTCGGGCGCGAACCTACCTCCGAGGAAATCGCACTGCGCATGGATATCCCGGTGTCCAAGGTGCGCAAGGTGCTGAAGATCGCCCAGGAGCCGATTTCGCTCGAGACCCCGATCGGCGAGGAGGAAGATTCGCATCTCGGCGACTTCATCGAGGATCGCAACGTGGTGTCGCCGGCCGAAGCGGTCATCAACCTCAACCTCAAGGAGCAGACCGACTCGGTGCTCAAGACGCTCACTCCGCGCGAGGAGAAGGTGATCAAGATGCGGTTCGGCGTCGGCGACGGCTCCGAACACACGCTCGAAGAGGTGGGCCAGAATTTTGCGGTGACGCGCGAGCGCATCCGCCAGATCGAAGCCAAGGCGCTCCGCAAGCTGCGCCACCCGTCTCGCAGCCGAAAGCTGCGTGCATTTCTCGAGGGACGGTCTCAATAGGGACGGTTTCATAACCTGCGTACGGCGGCCTGTTCGGGCCGCTCGAACGGGTTATGAAACCGGTTCTAGTAAACTGTTACGGGCCCATAGCTCAGTGGTTAGAGCCGCCGGCTCATAACCGGCCTGTCCCAGGTTCGAATCCTGGTGGGCCCACCAGAACCGATATGCATCCTGACCTTGAACGCGTCATCCGTCTTCAGCAACTGGAGGACGCGGCCGAACAGGCGCGTCGTACAGTCACCGACGAACCTGTTCGCCAGCAGGAACTCGACGCCAGGCTGGCTGCAGCCCAGAAAACGCTTGATGATGAGCGGCAGCACCTCGCCGTCAACCAGGCCAGCCGGCGCGAGCTCGAGAAGGATCTGGCGGAGCAACAGGGCCGGTTGTCGAGGTTCAAGAACCAGTTGATGGAGGTCAAGACCAACCGCGAATACCAGGCGATGCAGAAGGAGATCGAGGTCGCCCAGCACGAGATCCAGAAGTTTGAGGATCGCCTGCTGGAGCGCATGATCGAATTCGACGAGGTGACGCGACAGGTCAAGAGTGCCGAAAAGGCGTTCGCCGAGCAGACGGTCGCCATCGAAGCCGAGCGGAAGGAACTGGGGGCCCACCTCACCGAGGCGCAGGCCGCGACGGTGCGCCTGGCCGCCGACCGTGAAGCGCTGATGGCCCAGATGAATCGGTCAGTGGTCACGATTTTCGAGAAGGTGATGAAGTATCGTGGGATCACGGCCATCGCGACGGTGCAGGAGGGGCGGTGCAGCGTGTGCGGGGTGCGCATGCGCCCGCAGGCCTACAACGATCTGCGCCGCAACGAGATGATCTTCCAGTGCGAGAGCTGCCAGCGAATCCTCTACTTCACCGGTCCACCGCCCGCCCCCAACACCAACCCCCCGCCCGACGCATAGCAGCCCATGGTGCAAGTCCGTCTGCATTCGACCGGCGCTGCATTCCGGCTAACGGCGTTGCTCAACGCTCAAATATTCCCGATATTCTCGCGTCTCGCGCCTTGTCATCCGGGCGCATCACCGGTCTCGGTGCGACGACGCACTTACACCATGGACTGCTAATGGTCTTCTGGATTGACGGCGGCTCCAGAGGCAATCCCGGTCCCGCCGGTTACGGCGTGCGGATAGTCGACAGCGCGGGCCAGCTGGTCGACGAACTCCACGAGTCGATTGGTGTTGCCACTAACAACGTGGCCGAGTACAGCGGCCTGCTGGGGGCGCTGCGTTACGCCATTGAACACGGCTACCAGGACATCACGATCAGGTCGGATTCCCTGCTGCTGGTCTGCCAGATGAAAGGCGAGTACCGCGTCAAGAACGCCGGCCTGAAGACGCTCCATGCCGAGGCCCGGCAGCTCACAAGCCGGCTGGGGCGCGTGCGGTTCGTGCACGTCAGGCGCGAGGAGAACGCGGAGGCCGACGCGCTGGCGAACCTGGCGATGGATGAGGGGAAGACGCAAGAAGCCGGAAGCCAGAAACAAGCCGGCGGAACCTGGCCGCCGATCGGGCGATTGTTCTGAACCGTGCCGGGCCGACACGGGGGTCGGCCCTACGGGGTCCTCGCGACTCCCAAATCCCGACTCCCGAATCCCTAGTCCCTCATCCGTATCACCCCCACCATCCGTCCGGCGCCTGGCCCATCGACCCGGTACGAATGGAACACGTCGCGGCCGCAGGACGTACAGAGCCGCGCGACGTGCACGTTGTCTGCCGCCAGACCCGCCAGCACCAGTTGATCCGAGACGACACTCCACATGTTGAGCCACAGAGGCGCACGACCGTCAGGCGAAACCGGTTCCGAGCCGGGCACCCCCCGCCGCGCGACGACGGGCGCCGAAGGTGTAAACCAGCGCTCGAGGCCGCTCATCGGGTGGCCGGCCTCAAGAAACTGGTCCCGCAGTTCGGGGCCCACCCGGTAGCAGCACGGTCCGATGCTGGGTCCAACGGCCGCGACAAGATCGGCCGGGTTGGCCGAAAACGCCCGTCCGAGTTCGCGCACGGCGGCGATGACCACTCCCGACACCGCACCGCGCCATCCGGCGTGAATGGCCGCGGCCGCGCCCGTTCTCCGATCACCAATCAACAAGGGAACGCAGTCGGCCGTCCTGACGCTGAGGGCCACCGCGGCGTTGTCGGTCACCGCGGCATCGGCGGCGCCCCACTCGTCGATCGACGCGCGTATGGCATCAGTCGTTCTGATGGTCATGACCCCAGCGCCGTGGACCTGACGAAGCCGGACGATGGCGTGGCGCGGCAGACCAAAGGCCAGCGCGATGCTGTGCCAGGCGTCGCCCATGACGCCGTCGCCCAATGGAATCACGGGCCGGCGGGTCGTGAAACAATGGTGGGCGACGTCAGCCAGCGGCCGGCAGCGCAGCGCCTGGCCCCACGGGTATCGCACCCACTCGAACGCATCGGAGGTCTGGAGTTCGGGCATACTGAGTCTATGAATATCATCGGCATCGGGATTGACGCCACCGATATTCCCCGCATCGACCAGGCCCTCAAGCGGTTTGGTGATCGGTTTGCGCAACGGGTGTTTACCGAGGCCGAGATCGCCTACTGTGCGGACAAGCATCATCCCGCGCCACATTTCGCCGCCCGGTTCGCCGCCAAGGAGGCGACCATGAAAGCCCTCGGCACCGGGTTGTCGCAGGGCGTGACATGGCGGGATATCGAGGTTGTGCGCGGCGGCGGCCCACCCAGGCTGGTGCTGCGTGGTGGCGCGCTTCGGCGATTCGAACAACTCGGCGGGACGTCTTCCCTGTTGACCATCACGCACGCCGACACCCTCGCGCTGGCGCAGGTCCTGCTCATGAAGGCTTAGTGCTTCGACTCGCAATTACGGTTGCGTATTCTCGCCAGGCGATCCGGTCAAAATGCTCGCTCAGCACTAAGTCCTGAGGGAATAAGTTCGTCGCCGAACTTATGAATCGAAGGACTTAGTAGACAAAGTCGATCGACAACCGGCGTTTGCAGGCCCGCGGCCACGCTCTTTCCGCCCGATCGACTTCCCCGCCCGACGGCGCACACAACTCCTTTCTCTTCCCCGTGTTACACGGCCCAGGTCCCGTGCGCGAGACGCCGGCATCGGGCTTGCCTGTTGTGATGGCGTGACGCGGGCCGGCTTCAGCAGTGCCGCTCTTGTGCGCCTGGGGTCAACCACCCTTCCCGGCCCGCGCACTTTCAATCCAGCAACCACCTGGCGCCAGGGCACACGACGGCCGAACGCGGAGTTCACGATGATCGTCAAGTTTTCGCCCAACGACAAAGGCAATCCTCCCGGCAAGCTTGCGGAAGCCGAGCTGCATTTCAGCGAGGGCAGTCTGAACGGGATGAAGCTGATTGGATTTGGCGTCTGGGAGCGGCGCAACGGCTCCGGCCGGAACGTCACGTTTCCGGCGCGCCAGTACTCCGTGAATGGCGAGCGGCGCAGCTTTGCCCTGCTCAGACCGGTCGCCGACGCCGCCAGCCAGGAACGGCTGCGCGACGTCATTCTGCAGGCATACACCGAGTACGAGTCGCAGTTGGCGATGGCGGAGTAACGGCAGCGGGCGACGGCGAGCGGACCGAACTACTGGATCGAGTTCCCGGTCGACCGCGAACGAACGATGATGCCGCCGTTTGGGCGGACGATGGTCGAGTCGATGGGCTCGCCCTTCCGGAATCTGGCTCGAGCCAGCGGGTCGTAAAAGCGCACGACCACCTTCTGGCGCAGGTCCGCGAGTGCGGGCCAATCCAGGCGGCCCAGTGGGCTCGCGGCCGAGAACCGCTCTCGGAAGGCGTCCTCCTCCGGTATCTCGAGGGCGAAATACGGGTGGTACCCAGCCCGTCGGAGATGATCCACCGTGCGATCCAGCCAGGTTGGATCGAGCCAATCCCAGCGGAGTGTGAGACCGCCGCCGTAGAAACGCAGACTTCCGGAGTGCTGCACGCAGATGAACACGGATCGAGGCGGCAGATGCTCGGCGGCATAGCGCCCGGCCTTCACGTAGCGTTGTGCGACTTCCTGAAGGGCGAACGCCTGGCCCTCGCGCGCGGTCTGCACGTAGATCGAGGCCAGCGCGAGAATCACCACCACCGTGAGCGGCGCTCGCCATTCCATCGCCAGGGTGCCGATGGCGCGGAGTGCGACCCAGGCCGCCAGTGCCAACAGAATGGGCAAGGCGGGCAGCAGAAAGCGGAGATACCACCACTCTTCAAAGGGAAAGTACACGAGGTAGCAGCCGACGACGACGGCGGCGAACCCTGTCGACCACAGCACGCGGCCGACAGCAGGAAGGTTGTTGGGCGCGTCCGAGCGGCGGCCGCGATGTGCCAGCCAGGCGAGAATCGGTGCCCCGAGTGCCAGGTACACAAACGGTGTCTGCGTCTGCCACAGCCAGACCGGATAGCGGGCCAGGTTAGCTGGAATGTTCTTGAGGCCGAAGAGATCTCGTGCCGCCCCATAGCCGGACATAAACGGGTCGCCGTAAATCGTATAGCTGAGTGTCAGTACAAACGCGAGCGCCAGCGCGAACGGCACTCCGAACTCCAACACGGCTCTGGCTGCGGCCCCGCGGGTTCGCGCCCGCACGTACGCCTCGTAGGCGACCCATGGCACGACGTACAGGCCCAGCGGCGTCAGGTTGGGACGGGTCAGCAGCGCAAGCCCCGCGCACAGGCCAGCTCCCAGGAACCGTCCCCGAGTCATCAGCGCGAGCGACGTCACCCACCAGGCGGTCACCGGTACGTCGCTCATCGGCTGGAACAACTGGAACAGGAACACCGGGCTGGCGGCCAGCAGGATCGCCGTCATCGCGCCTGGCACTGGTCCAACCGCCGCTCGAGCCCAGTGGTAGGCCGACCACACGGCGAGCGCGCCCAGAAGCGGCACCACCCAGAAGACGGCGTTGGGGCCGAAACACCTGACAACGACCGCCATGACCAGCGGCAGCCCCGGGGGGTACGTCGGTACGCTGACGCCAGGGACAAGCGCGGGGCGGTAGCCGAGCGGCGAGAACGTCCAGTCGGCAGCCGGCCACGGCGACTCGAGGGCGATCGGATTGGCCGTCGTGATATCGCCTCTGGCCCACAACAGCGCCTGGCTCACGTACCCATAGGAATCCGCGCTTCCGGCGACAGAATCTCCCCACACGAAGCCGACGATCAGAACGGTGCAGGCGGCGGTAGCGGCCAGCCAGGTCGCCACTCGGTCACGCCGATCCCACGCGGCCCTGAGCGCTGGCCGCAAGTACGAGGGGGCATCCAACCATCCGGCGAGCACCGCGGACACCAGCGCCACCGACGCCGCGACCCAGGGCCGATGCGCCCGGACCAGCACCGAACCCACAGTGAACGAGAAGCCTCCGGAGACCACGACCGCGATGGCCACGAACGCCGACAATGCGGACACAGTCAGCAGGAAGAACCGGGCCACGCGGGATCCAGGATGTCTACGGCCCATGGGAAGGTTCAGAAGGTCTCAGGACACAATTGGCAGCAGGCGAGTGTTCCCGGCTGCGCGCTTCGGAGGCAACGTCACCTCGGCGCGCTGACCTTTTTCGAACTCCGCCTTGTAGAACGACGCCTTCAAACCGCCGTCGATGATATCCCACGGGAGCACCTTGTCGCGGCTCCGATCGCGGAACACGTAAAAGTCGGCGTCGACGCCCGTCTCTGCCAGAGCGGCACGCCACTGTCCGCCGTTGCGTTCGGCAGCGGCAATCACAGGGGCCACGCGCCGGTCGCCCAGCGACAGCAGCGCCTGGTAGAAGGAGTGGCGCTCCGATTTGAGGGAGAAGTACACATTGTCGAGATCGGCCACGAGCGTTCGCAACCGCTTGAGCTTCCGCTCGACAAGCTTCGGGTCGTCCATCGGGAGCCACTGATACGCGGTCCCCGGCTTCGGAACGAGCGGGTTTACGCTCGCGCTGATTCGGCCGACTCGGCCGCGCCGGCGCGCGTGCGTCATCATGCTCTCGCGAATCCTCGCCGTCAGCTCGCGAATGGCCACGAGGTCGTCGTCTTCTTCAGTCGGCAGGCCGATCATGTAGTACAGCTTCAGGTTCTCGATCCCACTCTCGAAGATCTGGTCCGCCCTCTCCAGAATCTCCTCGTTGGTCATCGTCTTGTTGATCACGCGCCGGAGACGATCGGACCCGGTTTCCGGCGCGATCGTGAGCGAGCGTTCGCCGCTTTGCTGCAACAGACGGATGATGGGTTCGGTCAGATCGTCGAGCCGGAGCGAGGCAGGACTGATCGCGTATCCCATCTCGACCAGGCGTGCGAGCAGGCGCTCTATGTCCGGGTGATCGCAGAGCGCGATGGACACGAGGCCGATGCGGCGGGCGTGGGGACGAGCCGCCTCGGCAATCTCGATGATCCGATCCGCCGGAAAGGCGCGCACGGGCAGGTAGTTGTAGCCGGCCCAGCAGAACCGGCAGAGATTGGCGCAGCCTCTTACGACCTCCACCAGCAGACGCGACCCGAACTCGGTGTCCGGCGTAAAGATGCTTGTCGCTGGCGGGTCCACTGCGGCCGTCGTCGCCAGGGCGGCTTTCCGGACAGGGACAGGCGCGTGGCTGTCTGCCAGAGGCACGAACGCCTCGATCGTGCCGTCTGGCTCGTAGCGGACCTCGTAGAGCGACGGCACATAGAACCCGCGCTGCTGCGCGAGCGTGCGGAGATGCGCGGCCCGATCACCCCCCGACCGCAGGTGCTCGACGAGGGCTGGCACCAGCACCTCGCCTTCGCCCACCGCGATCACATCGGCGAACGGCGCCAGCGGTTCCGGATTAACGAACGTGACGGCGCCGCCGATCACAACCAGTGGATGGCGCGCGTGGCGATCGGCGGCATAGATGGGCAACCCGGCCAGCCGCAACATCGACACGACGTTCGTGTAGTCCCATTCGAACGAGACAGAGAATGCCAGCACGTCCATGCCGCCGACCGGCGTTTGCGACTCGAGCGTGATGAGCGAGCCCGGCGACTCCAGCGCGCGGGCCAGTTCCTGCTTCGGGGGCAGAAACACACGTTCACACACGACATCGTCGTGGGCATTGAACAGCCGGTAGACCGACTGGAAGCCCAGATTCGACATGCCGACGAAATACGAGTTCGGAAACGCGAGCGCCACGCGCAGCCTGTCGTGATGGGGCTTGCGTACGAATCCGACCTCGCGCGCGAGGGTCTCCCGTGCCTGTTCCCGATGTGATCTCTGACGCATGCGTGTCCGGCGGGTTGACGGGTCCGTACAATCGACGAGCCCCGCTCGTCCTGAACCTTGCGCTCAGGCGGCGGCGCTCGAAGATGCCGTGGTTGTACTCAGTGTACCACGCGCCCGCGGACACGGCGGCCGCAGGCAGCCCGTTTTACGGCTCGATTGAGAACCGGAATCGTCCTATGCCTGCTTCAATCGTCGCAGAAACGCCGGCACGTCGATGGCCTCGGCCGCGGCATCTGCGTCGGCGTCTGCGCCGCCCGGCGTTGCGAGCGTCGACGGATCGGTCGCCGGGGTGGCCGACACGAACACGCCCACTCCGTGCCGGCGAGTCAGCGACAGGCTCGGCGCCGCCAATCCCGAACCGGACTGCTGATGCTGCAACCAGTTGGTGTAATGCGTCAGGTCGACGGGTGTCTGCCCCAGATTACCAGGCACAACCCGGCGAGATCCTTCCCGATCGAATCCAGTGGCGATCACCGTGATCTTCACCCGTCCGTTAAGCGTCGGGTCGATCACGGCGCCGAAGATGATGTTGGCGTCCTCGTGTGCGGCCTCCTGCACGATCAGGTTTGCATCGTTCACCTCGGCGAGCGACAGGTCGGCACCGCCCGTGACATTGATGATCACGCCCCTGGCACCCTCGATCGAGGCGTCTTCGAGCAGCGGACTCGAGATCGCCGTCCTTGCCGCGTCAACCGCGCGCGTGTCGCCCTCGCCGATGCCGGTTCCCATCACCGCCACGCCCATGCCGGTCAGGATGGTCTTGACGTCCGCGAAGTCGAGGTTGATCAGCCCTGGCACGAGAATCAGATCCGAGATCCCCTGGATGGCCTGCCTGAGCACGTCGTCGGCCGTGGCAAACGCATCCACGAGCGGTTGGTGGCGCGCGATGGTCGCCAGCAGTCGTTCGTTGGGAATGGTGATGATGCTGTCGACCCGATCGCGCAGTTCGGCCAGGCCGATTTCGGCCTGCATCGACCGCTTGCGTCCTTCGAACTTGAATGGACGCGTGACGACCGCGATGGTCAGCGCGCCCAGTTCGGCGGCCAGGGCGGCAATCACCGGGGCGCCGCCCGTGCCAGTGCCGCCGCCAAGCCCAGTCGTCACAAACACGAGGTCGGCGCCGTCGAGGGCCTGGATGATCCGCTCGGTATCCTCGAGTGCGGCCTGCCTCCCGACGTTCGGATCGGCGCCGGCGCCCAACCCCTTGGTCAGCCGCTCGCCCAGCTGGATCCTGGTCGGGGCAGGGCTCTGCCGCAGCGCCTGCATGTCGGTGTTGGCTACGATGAACTCGACACCCGGAAAGCCTTCGCGCACCATGCGGTTGACGGCATTGCTGCCTCCGCCCCCGACGCCGATGACCTTGATGCGGGCGCACTTGTGCTGCGTGTCATCGATGGTCAGCCGCAACGGCGATTCCGGGCGGCGTGCGTCGGTGGTTGGTGTGGTTTCGTTCGGGTTCGACATCAACGGCCTCCACTCCTCGTGTGCTTCGTGATCGCGGGTGCCGGGCAGGCTACCCACGTGTGTCATCCATGAAGAAGAACTGCTTGAACACCCCGATCAGGCTGTCGGTCAGCCGGCCGAACGAGGATGCCCCGGTGTGCTCTAATGCCTGCACACGCTGCTGGCGCGCGCGCAGCAACAGCCCGACGGCGGTGGCAAACGACGGGTTCCCGATGTGGTCCGCCAGTCCGCCAACAACGCCGCTCGGCACTCCGCGCCGCACGGGCAGATCGAAGATCTGTTCGGCGATCTCCGGCATGCCGTCGAGGTTGGCCGCGCCGCCGGTCAGGACAATGCCCGAATTCAGCAACCGCTCGTAGCCGGCGCGGTGGATCTCGTCCCACACCTGGTGGAACATCTCTTCCGCCCTCGGCTGCACGACTTCCGAGAGAATGCGCCGTGCGAGTGTTCGCGCGGGCCGCCCGCCGACACTGGCGACCTCCATCACTTCGTCATCGCCGACCATGGACGAGAGCGCGCATCCGCATTTCCGCTTCAGCTTTTCCGCCTCTGGGATCGGCATGCGCAGCCCGACGGCGATGTCGTTGGTGAAGTGGTCGCCGCCGATCGGCACGACCGCGGTATGCCACAGGCAGCCACGTTCGAAGATGGCGAGGTCCGTCGTGCCACCGCCGATATCCACGACCGCCACGCCCAGTTCCTTCTCATCCTGGGTCAGCACAGCGTCGCTGGCCGCGAGCTGTTCGAGGACGGATTCCTTGACGTTGACACCGGCGCGATTGACGCACGCCACGAGGTTCTGGGTCGTGGTGATGCCGCCGGTCACGATGTGGACATTGACCTCGAGTCGCGACCCCGTCATCCCCACCGGATCGTTGATGCCGTCCTCTTCGTCGACCACGAAATCCTGGGGCAGGACGTGGAGAATCTCGCGTCCGCTCGGCAGGCTGACCGCGCGAGCCGCCTCGATCGCCCGCCGCACGTCGTCGCGCGTGATTTCCCGGTTCTTGCCCGCCACCGCCACGACGCCCCGGCTGTTGAAGCCCTTGATGTGGGTGCCCGACAGGCCGAGGTAGATGTTGTCGATCTCGATCCCGGCCGTCAGTTCGGCTTCGTCGATGGCCTTTCGAATCGACTCCACGGCCGCCTCGACATTGACCACCGCGCCGCGCCGGATGCCCTGCGAGTCGGCGACACCGAGGCCAATGATGCCGATGTCGCGACCGTCGAGGAACTCGCCGACGATGGCCGCCACCTTCGAGGTGCCGATGTCGAGCCCGACCAGATGCCGCTCTTTTCGTCCCACTCGTCCTCCGCCGCTATGGCTGGTGCCGCTCGCTTGGATCGCGCGAGGGTGGTGTCGTAGCCGGCCTGGCGGCCGCGCCGGTCGTCCCGCGTGCGGGACCGACATAGACGCGCTCGCCAAAGCGAAGATCCACGTAGTCAATCTCCGGCACACGCTGGCGCAGCGTGGCCTGGAGATCCGCGAATGTCTGCAGGCGTTCGGCGAACTGCGTGTCGCCGAGACGGAGGACGGCCGAATCGCCGTCGAGAATCACGTGCACATCGTGCGCGTCGCTGACATCGATCTGCGACACCCGGCGCGCCAGCGCCGGCCTGGTCCGTAGATCCGCCATGAGGCGGCCGACTGTCTGGGCGCGCGCGTGGTCGACCCGCGGCCTGGGCGAAACCGCGTCGCGGACGAGCCCGTCGATGATCGGCAGGTCGAGGTCCGAGTAGCGGGGACCGAATTCATCGATCGTGCCGGTCCCGTCCACCAGGTGGAGTTCGTGGCCAATCCGCGCAAGGCCCAGCGGCTTGCGCTCACGAATCTCGACCTCGATGGTCGCGGGCAGCCGCCGCCGCAGCGTCGCGTCGGCGACCCACGGCGAGGCCAGCAGGCGCGAACGCCAGCGGTCGAGGTCGATTGCGAGCAGACTGTCGCCCTTGAGACCGTCAAGGAGCGCGAGGATCTCGCTCTTCGGCACGCGCTGATTGCCCGTCACGCTGATGTGCTGGACCCGCAGCCATCGCAGGTCGGCTGCGGCGCGGGCGAACCAGTAGCCGCCGTAGATGAGCACACCGGCGACGACCAGGATCCGCGCGATGCGCACGATGGGCCGAACGCGGAGACGTCGCCGCCGCGGCGTGTGAACCTGGCTGCGAAGGAAGCGCTTGTCGGATGGTACGGTGACGGCCATCTCAGCCACCCCCTCCTTCCGTGCGCCGAAGCTCCGCGAGCAGGCGATCGCCAATACTGCTGATGGAACCGGCCCCGAGCGTGAAGACGGCGTCGCCCGGACGAACCAGCGACAGCACCATGGGCACCACGGCGTCGAGCCCCTTCACCAGGTGCACGGGCCGAGGCAGCCCGGCGTTCATCGCCGCCGCGAGCGCCTCGATTGTCACGCCGGGGATCGGGTCCTCGCCGGCGGCGTAGATGTCGGTGAGGACCACCTCGTCTGCCTCTCGCAGGGCGGCGCCGAACCGATCGAGCAAGTGCGCCGTTCGGGTGTACCGGTGGGGCTGAAACACCGCGATGATTCTCCGCCGGAGCGTGGCGCGGGCCGCCTCCATCACGGCCGCGATCTCGGTCGGATGATGGCCGTAGTCGTCGAACACGAGCACGCCGCCCGCCTCTCCGCGCCGCTGGAACCGTCGATCGGCGTTCTTGAACGACGCGAGTGCCTCAGCGATGACGGCCAGGGGTATACCAAGCTCCAGCCCGACGGCGACCGCCGCCAGCGCATTCTGCAGATTGTGGCGTCCGGGCGTCTGCAGCCGCAGCTCACAGGTCTCGGTGCCGGAACCGGCGTCGTGCCCCAGCGCGGCCAGTACGCCCGCGCCCGCCTCGACCCGGCAGACCCACAGTTCCTGTTCCTGCCGCACATCGCATCCGCGCACGTCGGCTGGGCCGGTCCCGAGGCCGTAGGTGATCACGCGACGCGTCATGCGCGGCAGCAAGGCCTGCACGTGGGCATCGTCTGCGCACGCGATGATCGCACCGTAGAACGGGACCTTGTTGGCAAAATCGAGAAAGGCGCCGCACAGATCATCGAAGTCGCGGTAGGCCTCGAGGTGTTCGTGATCGATGTTGGTCACCACCGCCACGGTCGGCGACAGCCGGAGAAACGACCGGTCACTCTCGTCGGCTTCGACCACCATGTACTGTCCGCGCCCGAGACGGGCGTTGCTGCCAAACGCACTGAGCTTGCCGCCGATGACGGCGGTTGGATCGAGGCCCGCGCGCTCGAGCACGACGGCAATCATCGACGTGGTCGTGGTCTTGCCATGCGCGCCGCCCACCGCGATGCCTGTTCTGAGCCGCATCAGTTCGGCCAGCATCTCCGCTCGGGGAATGACCGGAATCCGCCGCCGGTGGGCTTCGATCACCTCGGGATTGTCCGGACGCACCGCCGACGAAAACACGACCACGTCGGCCTCGCCCACATGTCCCGCCGCATGACCGATCGCCACCTGCACGCCGAGCGTCTGCAGACGCTCGGTGATATCGCTGGATCTCTGATCGGATCCGGACACGGCATAGCCGAGATTGGCCAGCAACTCGGCAATGCCACTCATGCCAATGCCGCCAATCCCGACGAAGTGCACGCGCCTGGTCCGTCCCAACATCGTCACGTCCTATCCTTCGGCCGACGCCTGTTGAGAGATGTTCAGGAGCACGCCCATGCCAGCCAGGCTCACGATGAGCGACGAGCCGCCGGCACTGACAAAGGGCAGCGGAATCCCCTTGGTCGGCATCATGCCCAGCACCATGCTGATGTTCACGAACGCCTGCACCGCAATCATCACGGTGAGGCCGAGCGCCAGCAACGAGCCAAACGCGTCAGGCGCCCGCGAGGCCACGCGCAGACCGCGCCACGCGAGGATGCCGAAGCACGCCAGCATGAGCGTGGCCCCGACCAGCCCGAGTTCCTCCGCCGTCACGGCGTAGATGAAATCGGTCTGGGGATACGGCAGGTAGAGCATCTTCTGGATGCTCTCGCCGAGTCCCCGGCCTGTCACGCCGCCGGTGCCGACGGCAATGAGCGACTGCAGCACCTGGAAGCCCTTGCCCAGCGGATCCTGTTCGGGATGCAAGAAAATCAGGAACCGCCGGACCCGATATTGCTCCGAGAGCCCGACAGCCACCAGCAGCGGGAGCGTCACCGCCGCGATGAGCAGGAGGTGGCGAAATGGAATGCCGGCTGCGAACACCATCACGGCCACCACCGCCAGCACCGCCACCGCGCTGCCGTAATCCGGTTCGAACACGATGAGCGCCAGCACGACGGCCAGCACGACGGCAATCGGTCCGAGGGCGTAGCGCAACTCCTTGATCCGATCCATCCGCCGCTCGAGCACCGCCGCTGCGAAGATGATCATCGCGATCTTGGCGAGTTCAGACGGCTGAATGCCGACATTTGCGAGCCGGAACCATCGGCGCGTGCCGTTGATTCTCGGGCCGAAGACCAGCACCGCCACGAGCGCCACGATCGTGAAGGCCAGCAGGGCCCAAATGAACTTCGGCATCTGGTAGGCGTGGTAGTTGACCTTCATGGTGACGGCCATGGCCGCGACGCCGAACACCGTGAGCAGGATCTGTTTGATCAGAAGCTGGCTCGACTGGCTGCCGTTCTGCGGCGTCAGCATGTTCGACGCGCTGTACACCATGACCAGGCCCGAGAAGGCCAGGACAATCGTGGTATAGAACAGCATGCGATCGGACTTCAGCTTTCGCGCCATGATCCTCGCTTCGCCCTAAAGTTCGCCAACGCTCCCACCGACATCACCAGAGGCACCAATCACCCGGGACCCTGGTCCCCGGGTGTCGGGCCGCCAGCAGTCATCAGCCAGCCAACGGGCAGGAACACCAGCTACCCGCGCCGGGGCGGCGCGGGGTCCCAGCAGCCAGGTCCCTACTTCGTTCGGCCGACTGACGACTGCTCACGGCCCGACATGGAGCAACCCCGCCTTCTGTCACGCCCTACGCAGACGCGCGACCTCGGCCTTGAAGGCCCGGCCCCGTGCTGCGTAGTCGACGAACATGTCAAAACTGGCGCACGCCGGCGCCAGCAGTACCGTCCCACCGCTTTTCCCCGCCATCCTGGCCGCAGCTACCGCCTCGGCCATTGACGTCGTCTCGATGATGGTGACCGCGGCGCCGAGCGCTTCGCGGATCAGCGGCCTGGCCTCACCAATCGCCACGATGGTCGCGCGGCGCGCGACGAGCGCATCGCGAAGGCTCCCGAAGTCGCCGCCCTTGAAGCGGCCGCCCATCACCACGACCAGGTCGGCGCCGAATGTGTCGATGGCCTGCCGGGCCGCGTCGATGTTGGTGGCCTTGGAGTCATTGACGTAGCGCACGCCATCGATCTCGTCGACCCATTCCATGGCGTGCTCGAGACCGCGGAACGCCGAAACCGCCGCCGCGATATGTCCGGGCCGAGCGCCCGCCAGCCGCGTGATCGCCGCCGCCGCGAGCACGTCGGCCATCAGGTGTGGTCCCATCAGCCGCACGTCGGATGTTCGAACCAGCGGCGTGTCGCCTTCGTCTCCCCGTTCAACCACGCAGCCGTCAGCGACCGTGACGTCGGCGTTCGCGTCCCCTCGCAGGGCGAACCGCCGCTGACGCGCACGGCCGCGCCGCGCCAGTTCCAGCGTCTGCGGATCGTCCGCGTTGACAACCGCCCAGTCCGCTTCGGTCTGCCGCGCGAAGATCCGCGCCTTGGCGTCGGTGTACTCCTGGTAGCTCGCGTGCCGGTCGAGGTGATCAACTGTCAGATTGAGCAGCGCGGCAATCCACGGATGAAACGTGTCGACCGTCTCCAGTTGGAAGCTGCTGACCTCCACGACATGGATGGAGTCCGGCGTCGACTCACCCACCTGTCCCGACAGCGGCGCCCCGATGTTCCCGCCGACCAACACGTGACATCCGGCGCGCTCGAGGATCTTCCCGGTCAACGCCGTCGTCGTCGACTTGCCTTTGGTGCCGGTGATCGCGATGACGCGTCCCCGGAGCCAACGGAACGCCAATTCGACCTCACCCATGATCGGCACGCCCCGCTCGCGAGCCGCCACGATCGCCTCTTGCGAGTGCGGCACGCCGGGACTGACGACGATGAGGTCGGCCGACGTGAACAGCTCGACCGGATGCGATCCCAGCACGAGCCGCACGCCCGCGGCGACCAGGGCGGAGGCTTCCTCGATCGAGCCGTGCAGATCAGTCAGCGTGACGCGCGCGCCGCGTTCGACAAGCAGACGCGCAGCGGACGCGCCGCTGCGGGCGCCTCCCACCACGACCGCCTGTTGTCCACGCACGCTGAACTCGCTCATATCCATCCGTTCTCAACGCGTGTCATGGCCCTCCCAACACGCGTCACTCCAGGTTTAGTGCCCCGATTCCTGGCGTTCCGCTTTCACCAGATCCGCAACCACATCCATCCGGACGCCCCGCGACCCCTTGACCAGTACGAGGTCGCCCGGTCGCAGCACGCCGGACACCGCGTCGGCGGCCTCGCGGCTGGTCGCCACGTGTGTCACTGCCGCGGCTTCAAGCCCCGCCTCTACGGCCGCATCCGCCATCGCGCGCGCGGCTGGCCCGCCCACGGTGATCAGCCGGGTGACACCGGCGTGCGCGGCAGCCCGTCCGCAGTCCTGATGCCATGTCATCCCCTGCTCGCCGAGTTCGAGCATCTCACCCAGTACGGCCACCCGTCGGGCGAAGCCGTGCTCACTGGCCACCACCTCGAGCATCCGCTGCACGGCGCGCGGATTCGAGTTGTACGAATCGTCGATCAGCGCGATTCCGTCACGCAGCCGCCACACTTCGCCCCGGCGCGGCGTCGGTTTCAGCCCAGATGCGCGATCCGCCATCACGTCGAGCGGCACGCCGAACTGCAGCGCCACAGCAATGCCGGCCAGCACGTTGGAGAGATGGCCTCGCCCGAGCAGGGGAATCGTGAAGATGGCCTTACCCGCCGGCGTCGCGACGTGGGCGGTCGTCCCCGAAATGCCGGCATCGACCACCTCGGTGGCCACCACGTCCGCCTGCACATCCACGCCAAACGTGACGACCCGCGCCGCCGACGCCTGCACGCGCGCCATCACCCGCTCGTCCGCGGCATTGGCAACGACGACGGTGTCCGTGCCGGCACCTTCGAGAATCTCGGCCTTCGCGTCGGCGATGGCGTCGATCGACGTGAAGAATTCCGCATGGACTTCGGCCACGTTGGTCCAGACGCGGACGTCGGGTTCGGCCAGCCCTGTGAGCAGTCTGATTTCACCCGCATGGTTCATGCCCATCTCGAGGACGGCGACGTCAGGGCCGTGCCGAAGTTCAAGCAAGGACAACGGAAGACCGATGTGATTGTTGAGATTCCCGTGCGTGCAGAACACCCGATAGCTGGTTTCGAGAAACGCCGCCGCGATGTCTTTGGTGGTCGTCTTGCCCGCACTGCCCGTCACGGCAACAACCCGGGAGCCCGATTCGCGGCGGATGGCGCGGGCCAGCGACTGCAGCGCCCGCGTCGTATCGGTCACCTGGATCACCACGGCCCCGGCCGCCGCCTCTCGCGACACCGACGACGAGTCGGAAACCACGAATCCCCTCGCCCCGGCCGATCCGGCCGCGTCGACGAATCGATGGCCGTCGAACCGTTCCCCCACGATCGCGAAGAAGAGATCGCCAGGCCGGAGCGTGCGGGAATCGATCGAAAATCCGCCGACCATCGAGCCGGGAGGGCCCGACACGAGCGCTCCAGACATGGCGCGCGCGATCGATGCGGCGGTCAGATCAACGCGGCTGGCGCCGACGTGCACGATGCCGGATGGTCCGAATCCGGTCGCGGTCATGACGCCCGCTCCAGGCGCCGGTCCCGCAGCGCTTCCTGCGCGACCGCGACATCGTCGAACGGAAACTCCCGATCGCGAAGGACCTGCGTTTTCTCATGGCCCTTCCCGGCGATGACGACCACGTCACCGGGGCTGGCATCGCGCACGGCGCGCGCGATCGCCGCGCGGCGGTCGGCGAGACGGATCCACGCCGTCGCCGTTCGTTGCCCGACGGTGGCGGCCACTCCAGATGCTTGGCGCGCCCGTTCGGTCGCGGGCGCGATACCGCGCTCGATCTCGTCGATGATGGCCTCGGGATCTTCCGATCGCGGGTTGTCGGAGGTGATCACGACGAGGTCGCTCAGCCGGGCGGCCACCACTCCCATCAGCGGACGCTTGGTGCGATCGCGGTCGCCTCCACACCCGAACACGGTGATCATCCTGGCCTTCGCAAGCGGGCGGACGGCTTCGAGCAGGTTCTTGAGCGCGTCGTCGGTGTGGGCGTAGTCGACGATGGCGACCACGTCGTCGTCGGGCGAACTCACGACCTGGAACCGGCCCGGCACCGCCGTCACAGCGGCCAGACCCGCTTCGATCGCGGAGAGCGGCAACCCCAGACCCACCCCGGTGGCCGCGGCCGCGAGCAGGTTGTAGAGGTTGAACCGGCCGGCGAGCCGCGAGTTGACGCGCAGGGTACCGGCCGGCGTGCGCGCGTCGAAGGACAACCCCATCAGTGACGAGGGCAGCGACGCAGGCATGACATCGGCATCGCGATCCACGGCGAAGGTGATGGCCGACGGCCGGCGATCGGCCAACGATGCCACGCGCGGATCATCGACATTCAGGACGGCGGGCGCCCCGGCCGGCAGCATCTCAAAGAGCCGGCGCTTCGCCGCGAAGTACGCGTCCATGTCGTGGTGGTAGTCGAGGTGGTCGCGCGTGAGGTTGGTAAACACGCCGGCGGCGAACTGTGTGTCGTCGACCCGCCGCAGGGCGAGCGCGTGGGACGATACTTCCATCGCGCACGCGCGGCAGCCCGCGTCAACCATCTCGCGGAGCATGCGCTGGAGGTCGACCGCCTCCGGCGTTGTGCGCGACGCCTCGCGCAGGTGCTGGCCTACCCGGTACTGCACGGTGCCCATCAACCCGCACGGGAGACCGGCCGCTTCCAGCACTTCACGCACGAGGTACCCCGTCGTCGTCTTGCCGTTGGTACCGGTGATGCCCACGACCAACATGGCGCGGCTCGGATGGCCGAACAACGTCGAGGCCAGCACGGCCATGGCGAGCCGCCCATCCCGCACCTGCACCCAGGGCACCGACACCTGCGGTGGTTTCTCCTGCTCCGACACGACGGCGAGAGCACCCTTCGCGACAGCTTGCGGGGCGAAGGCCGCGCCATCGGCGTGTTCCCCCTGCACACCCATGAACACGGCGCCCGGCATCACTTTCCGTGAGTCGTACTCGAGCGATGTCACCTCGCGTCCGGCGAATGGGTCCATGCCCGGCGGAATTCCGGGATTGACCGTGAGTCCGCGCGCATCGAGCGCGCCGATGAGTTCGCAAAGCGTCATTGCGGTGACGACAATGGTGGTGGAACGATGACGCGGTCGAGCCACAGCCGGCAGACGGTGCCGGGCTCGAGTGGTGTGCCGGGGGCGGGGTCCTGATCGATGACCACGCCATCGCCGGTCAGTCGCGAAACCAGTCCGAGACGCGCAAGCCGCAGGATGGCTTCGCGAGCACCCAGTCCTCGCACGTCGGGCACGGCCGGCGATCCCGTGACCACATCGAGGCGCGACCCGGGCACGCGGCTCGAGGTCGGCATCATCGTCGGCACCGGCTCGGCGGCCGACGCGGTGACCACGATGGGCGGCACGGGATTGACCGTCTGCGGTACACCGAGATGCCGCAGCGCGGCCTCGGCGATCCGCTTGAACACCGGTGCGGCGACCACGCCTCCGTAGATCCCGCCCTGGTGCGGTGAATCGATGACGACGACCACGGTGAAGGCGGGCTGCCGCGACGGCACGAATCCGACAAACGACGCGTGGTAGTCGGTCTTGGAATACCGTCCCCCCACGACCTTAGCGGCCGTGCCGGTCTTGCCGGCAACCGTGTACCCCGGAACGGCGGCCGCGGTCCCGGTGCCGCGCTGCACCACCTGTTCCATGATCGCGAGCAGTTCGGCAGAGGTTTCTGTCGCGATCGCGCGGCGCGATTCGAGCGGCGTCACCTCGACACGAGACACGCCCCACCGCAGGGCGCGGACCATCCGTGGCTGCACGAGGAGGCCCCCGTTGGCGACCGACGACACGGCTGCGGCCATCTGCAGCGGCGTCACGCCAATCTCGTACCCCATCGACACAGAAGCGAGAGTGCTGTCATTCCAATGCCCGGGGTTCGACACCATGCCGGGCGTTTCTCCCTCCACGTCCGGGCAGATGCGTGTGCCGAAGCCAAATCGCCGGATGTACCGACCGAGCCGCTCGGGCCCGAGACGCAACCCGATCTTGATCGCCCCCACATTGCTCGACTTGACGATGACGTCGGTGAAGCTGAGCACGCCGGACGCGTGCACGTCCTTGATTTCCCGCGATCCGATGTGAATGCTGCCGGCGCTGACATCGATCAACTCGTCGGTGCGGAAGGCCTGCTCTTCGATGGCCGCCGAGGCCGTCACGACCTTGAAGGTGGAGCCGGGCTCGTACAGTTCCTGGACACCGCGGTTGCGGAGGTCCTCCACCTTCGAGTCGTTGTAGGCGTTCGGGTTGTACGTCGGCTCGTTGGCCAGCGCGAGGACCTCGCCGGTCCGTGGGTCCATGACGATGGCGGTGCCGCCAGCCGCGTGATGGCGGACCACCGCGTCGTGTAGTTCGCGCTCCACGATGTGCTGCAACACCCGGTCGATGGTCAGCTCGACGGTGGCCCCGGACGTGGGCGGACGCTTGACGCGCGTGGTAAAGACGTGATGACTGCCATCGACTTCAACCAGCACTGTGCCTTTCTGCCCGCTAATCTTCGAGTCGTAGGCCGCCTCGATGCCGCCGAGGCCGTTGCCATCGACGCCGACATAGCCCACGACGTGCGCGGCCAGTTCACGGTTCGGGTAGTAGCGCCGCTGCTCGGTCATCAGACTGATGCCGGGCAGTTTGAGTGCGGCAACACGCGCCGCCTCATCTGGCGGAATCCGGCGACGGAGGTAGACGAACGCGCGCTTCTGACTGAGCCGTTTCGCGTACAGGCCCTGCTCGTCTGGCTGGCACCCGCCGATGGCCTGGCAGATGAGCGCGAGCGCGACGTCCGGATCCTGAACCTCTTTCGGAACCGCGCAAATCGACGCGGCGTCAACACTCAGCGCCAGGGTCTGGCCATTGCGATCGACAATGTCGCCCCGGCGGGCGGGTACGTCGACGAGGTGCTTCTGCTGCTGGGCGGCGCGCGCGACGAAGTCGTCGTACCGGTAGACCTGCAGCCACACGAGGCGGGCCTCAATGGCGACCACCCACAGCGCGAAGAACGCCGCCGCCACCAGCACGCGGGTGCGAATCGTCGACTGCCAGGCTCGATCTGTCGGGTCGCTCATATACGCTCCACGCGAAGCCAGGCTTGCCTTGTCCCGAGCCGAAGTCGACACTCTCGCCGCCAGACCACACCACACGTCGTCGATGGCTACCGGCGCGCCACCAGTCCCTTTGCGGGTGCCGGCGACGGCATGACGCGCTCAATGACGATGGCGTCCCCGTTGGCCGGGGCCACCAGGTTCAACTGCGACGCCAGCTGCTCAATCCGCTTCAACGATCGCAGCGCCTCGAGCTCGACGCGCAGGTGGTAGTTCGCCGCCGCCTCCGCCGCCTGGGCCTTCTGCAGTCTCTCGACGTCGTAGCCGAGCTGCCGGACCTCGGCCTGCTGCCACAGGGTCACCAGGACGGCCACCACCAGGATGGCCACCGCCAGCACGGTCAGCCACATCTCGCGATACCGCGCCCGGTCGACTTCGCGCACCGGGTGGTTGAGGATGTCCTTCTGGACGACGAACCCCACCGAGTTTGCGGTCTTCGTGATCTCGGCCATGACCCCTCACCCAATCCGTTCGATGGCACGAAGCCTCGCGCTGCGCGCGCGGGGGTTCTGCCTGGTTTCCTCACTCCCGGGCACCACGGATCTCTTCGTGATCACCCGATACGTCGGTTGCTCGAAGGCGATCGCCCGGAACGTGTGCTTGACGGGTCGATCCTCCAGGGAATGAAACGTCACCACGGCAAAGCGCCCTCCGACGCGTAACTTCCCGCACACGGCCCGCAGGAAGGCCTCGAACCCTTCGAGCTCGGCGTTCACCCAGATCCGCACGGCCTGAAACGTCCGGGTGGCCGGGTCGATTCGTCCACTGCGCCTGACGACGCGACGCACGAGCGCGGCCAGTTGCGCGGTGGTCCGCAGGGGCACCGCACGGCGCGCGGCCACAATCGCGCGGGCGACGGCCCGGGCCCGCCGTTCTTCGCCGTATTTAAAGATCACGTCAGCCAGCTCGGCCTCACTCGCCCGCATCAGCAGGTCGGCCGCGGTCGCCCCGCGGCTGCGATCCATGCGCATGTCGAGCGGCTCGTCGCGCTGAAAACTGAATCCCCGCCCGGGTTCGTCCAACTGCATGGACGACACGCCGAGATCCGCGACCGCGCCATCGATCGCCTCGATCCCCCGCTCATCGAGCAGCCGCGGCAGCTCCCGGTAGTCCGCGTGCACGAGCTCGACCCGGTCGTGCCACTCGGCCAGCGCCGCTGTGGCGATCTCCAGCGCGTGTGCATCACGGTCGATGCCCAGCACGCGCCCGGCCCCGGCCTCAACCAGGGCCCGCGAGTGCCCGCCGAGGCCAACCGTGCAATCCACGAACAGCCCGCCGCGCGATGGTTCAAGCGCGGCCAGAACCTCCGCGGTCATCACGGGCACATGTACGGCCATCGAACGACACCTGATGACGGCTAAATGCCAAACTGCGCCAGCGCGCGCGCGTCGTCATCAGTGAACGGATCGCTCGCGAGCTTGGTGACGAAGCGCTCGTGGTTCCAGACATCGAGATGGTCGTACTGCCCGAACACATCCACTTCACCCGCCATGCCGGCCGCGTCGCGCAGCCGCGTGTGGATCAACACGCGCCCCTGGTTGTCGAGTTCCGCCGTCTGGCCGTAGTAATTGACGCGGCTGAAGAACCGGAGGCGCGACGGATGCGTGGAAGGAATCTGCGCGAGCTTGCGTTCGATCTCGACCCAGACCGGCATCGGGTAGATGCGGACAGACTCGCCCGTCAGGCTCGTGACAAAAAGGTCACGGCCGTACTGGGTTTCGAAAACGCCACGAAACCCAGTGGGAATCTTCAGCCGGGCCTTATCGTCTATCTTGGCCGGCGCGTTCCCTCTGAAGACGGCAACCTGGTCCACTTTACTCCACCAAAGACCACTCGGATGTTAGAGGAGGGCTTCCGGCTTGTCAACGCCAAAATCCTGTCCCAGCAGGAGTTAGCGCGATTTACCTACGTATTTTCTTCGCTTTTCGGCGGCTGCTCAGTTATCGGCAGACAGGCATGGTAGGATTTCAGATTCGGGTTTCCTGGGCATTTCCGTCCGGATTGGCTCGATCAGAACTCATCATGCTCCGTACCGCACTTATCGGCTATCCGCAGGTTGGCAAGACGGCCCTCTTCCAGTTGATGACCAGCGCGCACGACGGGGCACGCCCGTCGCACGGCAAGCTCGAGGTCACCATTGGCATGGCGCGAGTGCCGGACACGCGTCTTGATGTGCTGACTGCCATGTTCAACCCGCGCAAACGGGTGCCGGCCACGGTGGAGTTCGCGGATATCCCGGGCCGCCCCTCCGGCAGCGGCGCCGAGGCGCTGCTCGACGTGGCGGCGTATCGCAATGCCGATACGCTCGTGCACGTGCTGCGCGCATTCTCCGATCCGGCGATCGCACACGCCGCGGGTTCGATCGATCCGCGACGGGATGCGCGGACGATGGAGGACGAACTGATCCTGGCGGATCTGGCCGTGGTCGAGAAGCGCATCGAGCGGCTCGCCAAGGATCTCAAGAAGGCCCGCACGCCCGAATTGGAGCGCGAGCAGGACATCCTCGTGCGCTGCAAGGCGCAACTCGAATCAGGCGCTCCGCTCCGCGCTATCGGACTCGGCGATGACGACAAGCGGCGGCTTCGCGGCTTCCAGTTCCTGTCGGCCAAACCGCTTCTGCTCGTCGTCAACGTCGACGAGGCCGATCTGACCGGGGACGGCGGTGCGGCCGCCGCGCTGGATGGCGTGGTGGCGCGCTACGATCTCGGCTCGGTCGCGTCGGGCGCCTCTACCGGGGTGGTGGCGGTCTGCGCAAAGATCGAGCTCGAAATCGCGCAACTGGAGACCGCCGACGCAGCCGCGTTCCTGGCCGACATGGGACTCAAGGAATCCGGGCTGGATCGTGTGATCCGCGCGAGCTACGACCTGCTCGGTTACATCTCGTTTTTCACCGTCGGCGAGGATGAATGCCGCGCGTGGTCGATTCCGCGGGGCCTGGCTGCGCAGGCGGCGGCGGGCGAAATCCACACGGACTTGTCGCGAGGGTTCATTCGTGCGGAAGTGGTCGCCTACGAGCGACTCACGTCCCGGGGCACGATGCCGGCGTGCCGCGAACACGGTGAAGTCCGTCTCGAGGGCAAAGAGTACGTGGTCCTTGATGGCGACATCATGAATGTGCGATTCGCCACGTGAGGGGTTGATCAGAATCGATGGCCATCCGCACTATCCTCGTCTGCGAAGCGCAGGTGCCGCTTGTCCACGGCGGTGCCGAGAGCCACGTACGCCAGCTCGTGGCGCAGCTCGAGGCGCATGGCTACCAGGTCGGCCTGGTATCGGTGCCGTTCAAGTGGTATCCCAAGGATGAGATCCTGGCGCACGCCGCGGCCTGGCGACTGCTCGACCTGAGCGAGAGCAACGGCGTGCCGATCGATCTGGTCGTCGCGACCAAGTTTCCGTCGTACTTCGTGAGGCACCCGAACAAGGTCGCCTGGCTCATCCACCAGTACCGGGCGGCCTACGAATTGTGCGGCACCCAGTACAGCGATTTTACGCACGTCGACCTCGACGTGGGTCTCCGGCAGAAGCTCATTGGCCTCGACACCGAGATGCTCGGGGAATGCCGCCGTCTCTACACGAACGCCCGAAATACCGCGAACCGGGTCGCAAAGTACAACGGTCTCCACGCCGAACCGCTGTATCATCCACCGAGACTGGCACGTCGGATTGAGCCCGGGCCATTCGGCGATTACATCCTGTCGGTCGGTCGCCTGGAAACGGTCAAGCGGATCGACCTGGGCATCCGGGCCATCGCCGCCACACGCGTGACCATGCGCCTGATCGTGGCCGGAACCGGCACGCAGGACGAACCTCTCCGGCGGCTGGCGGCTGACTTGGGAGTGGCCGATCGCGTCGAGTTTGCCGGGGTGGTCGATGACGACACGTTGATCCGGCTGTATGCCGGTGCGCTCGGCGTGCTGTATGCGCCGTTCGACGAGGATTTCGGGTACGTCACGCTCGAATCGTTTCTCGCGCACAAACCCGTCATCACCGCGCGAGACTCCGGCGGCACGCTCGAGTTTGTCGAGGACGGCGTCAACGGGTGTGTCTGCGAACCCGAGCCCTCCGCGATCGCCGAGGCGTTTTCCCGGCTCGCCGATGATGTGCGGTGGGCGCAATCCATGGGTGACGCGGGTTACGAACGCGCAAGACTGGTGACGTGGGACGGAGTGGTGGAGAAGCTGGTGGGAGAGTGAACGCCCTGGACAATCGTAGGGCGACGTATGCGTCGCCCTTACCGGACGATACCGAGGTGTCGGCCGCAGGGGCGCGATTGATCCGCCTTCGCGTCAAGCTTCGGCGGACCGCCGTAGCCTTGGCGGAGGTGGTCACGCCTGGGTCAGAAGCCAGATGAAGCTGATCATCCAGATTCCGTGCCTGAACGAGGCTGAGACGCTGCCGGACACGCTCCGCGACATTCCGCGGTCGATTCCAGGCGTCGACGTGGTCGAGATCCTGGTCATCGACGACGGGTCGCGCGACGGCACGTCGGAGGTGGCCCGGCAGCACGGGGTCGAACACGTGGTCCGCTTCCCGCGTCGGCGCGGGCTGGCCTCGGCCTTCAACGCGGGATTGGACGCGGCCCTGAAACTCGGCGCCGACATCATCGTCAACACCGACGGCGACAACCAGTACGCCGGCCACGACATTCCGCGGCTGATCGCCCCGCTGCTCGATGGCGACGCCGACGTCGTCATCGGCGATCGGAACGTGCAGGATCTCGACTCCATGTCGCCGATGAAGAAGCGTCTGCAGCGGCTCGGCAGCTGGGTGGTGCGCCAGGTCTCCGAGACGGAGGTGCCGGACACGACGAGCGGATTCCGCGCGTACACCCGCGAGGCCGCGTTGCGGCTGACGATCGTATCGGACTTCAGCTACACCCTCGAATCGATCATCCAGGCCGGTAAGAAGCGCATCGCGATTGCCCACGTGCCGATCCGCACGAATCCGCGCACGCGCAAGTCGCGGTTGTTCTCGAGCGTCTGGGCGTACGTAAAGGCGTCGGCGGCCACGATCGTGCGCATCTACGCGATGTACGAGCCGTTGAAGGTGTTTGGTCTGATCGGCTTGATGGTGTTTCTGGCGGGCGTCGCGATCACGGCGCGCTTCATCTATTACTTCCTGGGCGGCGCCGGTCAGGGACATGTGCAGTCGCTGATCGTGTCGGCCGTGCTGATGATCGTCGGCTTCCAGATCGCGCTGATTGGCCTGGTGGCCGACGTGATCTCGGGCAATCGCAAGCTGCTTGAAGACCTGCTCTATCGCGTGCGCCGGATGGAACTCGCCGCCCCGGCCGACGGGACTCGCGGCGATGAACGCCCCGCTGACCGCAGTCTGTCCCAGGACAAGCGGGGTGAGCCTCGTGGCTGATCCGTCATCGACCTCGATTGTGGTCCCGGCCTTCAACGAGGAAGAGGCCATCGGCCCGCTCGTCGAGCGGTTGCGCGAAGCAGGGGCCTGGCACGAGATCCTGGTGGTCGACGACGGATCGACCGACGCCACGGCGGCGCGCGCGCAGGCGGCGGGCGCGACGCTGGTCCGTCATCCCTACAATAAGGGGAACGGCGCGGCCGTGAAGTCGGGCATCCGCAAGGCGACCGGCGAGTTCATCCTCATCATCGACGGCGACGGCCAGCACCGGACCGGCGATGCCGGGAGAATCGTCGCGCAGCTCGGCGAGTACGACCTCGTGATCGGCGCCCGCTCAACGGGCACGCAGGCGACACGGGCGCGCCTGCTCGGCAACAGCGCGCTGAACTGGCTGGCGAGCTACATGACGGGCCGCCACGTGCCGGATCTGACGTCGGGATTCCGTGGCGCGCGAGCCTCGTGCCTGCGCGAGTTCCTGCACCTGCTGCCCAACGGGTTCTCGACGCCCACGACCACGACGCTGGCGTTTATCAAGGCGGGGTACAACGTCACCTTCGAGCCGATCGACGCCGAGGCGCGCGCGGGCAAGTCCAAGATCAGGCTGGCGCGTGATGGCGTGACGTTCCTGCTGATCGTCCTGAAAATCGTCACCCTGTTCAATCCGCTCCGGGTCTTCCTGCCCATCAGCCTCGGATCGTTTGCCGTCGGCGCGGCATACGCGGCGTGGACCATCGTGACGCAATCCCACATCGCGAACACGTCGGTCCTGCTGATCATGCTCGCGGTCATTGTGTTCCTCGTGGGCCTGGTCTCGGAACAGATAGCGGCGCTCAGATTCGAGCGGCGCGAGTAAGGTTTTCGGCCGATGACCACAGACCGGGACAACCCTCGAACCCCGGCCCTGCGCTGGGCCGTCAGGCCGCTCATCGCCGCGGCGCTCATGACAGGACTGGTGCTCCGGCTCGCATTCGGCCTGGGCTACTGGATTGATAAACCCCTCACCCTCGACGAGCAGGAATACCTGCTGCTGGCCCAGAGTCTGGTCGAAGGCCGAGGCCTCACCTACCCGTCGCCGTCTGTGCAACCGGGCGGCGCGAGGCATTTCGAGCGGCCGCCGGGATACCCCGTCTTTCTGGCGGGCGTGATGACGCTCAGCGGTGGATTCGCCGGCGTCCGCGGCGACCTCGGCGTGCCCACTCCGGTCAAGGTGGTCCAGTCGATCGTCGGTATGGGGACCATCCTGTTGATCGGACTCATTGCCCGCCGCGCGGCGGGACAGAAGGCTGGTGCGATCGCGGTGTGGATCGCCGCGATCTATCCGCCGCTCGTCTGGTCGTGCGCGTACGTCTTGGCGGAGACGCTCTACATGGCACTCGCCTTCGCAGTCGTCCTGCTGCTCGGTGACGCGTTCGACGAAGGCCGGTCGAATGGCTGGAAGGTGTGCGCCGCCGGCGTCGTCGTGGGCGCCGCGTTGCTAACCCGGGAAGCCATGCTCTTCTTTCTTGTCGTGGGCGCGCTGTGGTTGGTGGCATGCCGCCGGTGGAGCCTGGTGGCCGTATTTCTAGCGGGCGTGCTCGTGATCATGCTTCCATGGACCCTGCGCAACGCGTTCGTGCATGGCGGGTTCGTGGTGGGCTCGCCGCATGGCGGCGTGACGTTCTGGACGGGCAACAATGAGTTGGCGCGGGGCGAGGGAGATATGGCCGCCAACCCCGTGCTCCGGCGGATATCACGGGAGATCGAGGCGCAGAATACGGGATTGAGCGCGAGGGAACTGGACGGGTTGTACTATCGGAAGGCCCTCGAGTTTATCACCAGCCACCCGCTCTCCTGGGTGTGGATCGAGGTGCGCAAGGTGTTCTACACGGTCGTCCCGATCGGACCGTCCTACCGGCTGCACTCGCCGCTGTATTTCGGCGCGTCGGTCGTGTCGTACCTCGGCGTGCTGCCGTTTGCCGTGGCCGGATTCCTCAGGCTCGTGCGGCGCGAGCGGCCTCCGTTGGCACTCCTGCTGATGGCGCTGTCCGCCGTATTACTGTCACTCGCGCTCTTCCCGCAGGAGCGCTTCCGCATTCCCGTCATCGATCCAGCGCTCATTATCTGCGCGGCCAGTTGGTGGGCCTTGCGATCGGCCCCGGCGGCCGTCCCGGCTGCGAAGCTGCGCGCATGAACATCCTGATCATCGTCCCGACCTACAACGAACGCGAGAATCTGCCGGTCCTGCTTGACGACATCCTGGCGCACTACGACTACCGCCTGCTGGTCGTCGACGATCAGTCACCGGATGGGACCGGCGCTATGGCAGACGAGTACGCGCAACGATATCCGGATCGCATCGAGGTGATGCACCGGACGGGACCACGCGGACTCGGACGCTCGTATATCGATGGGATGAAGCGGGGCCTGGCCGGCGGCGCCGACGTGATTTGTCAGATGGACGCCGACTTCTCGCACGACCCCAAGTACCTGCCCGACCTGGTCGCGGCAACCAGCCAGTACGATCTCGTGATTGGATCGCGCTATCTGCATGGTGTTTCGGTCGTCAACTGGCCGCTTCGGCGCGTGATTCTGAGTGCCTTTGCGAACAGGTACGTCCGATCGATCACGCGGCTGACGGTTCGCGATTGCACGTCGGGATTCAGGGCCTGGCGCCGCGACGCTCTCGCCAGCATTCCGATTGACGGCATGTTGTCGGAAGGGTACGCCTTCGTGGTGGAGATGACGTTCGAAGCGGCACGCAGGGGCTATCGTATCGGCGAAGTCCCGATCATCTTCGTGGAGCGGCGTGAAGGCGTCTCCAAGATGTCGACGCGCGTGCTGACTGAGTCGATGCTGATGCCGTGGCGTCTGGTCTGGCGCGGGCTCTGGCGGGCGCGCTCCGGAGGCTCCGGCTCGTGACCAAGCCTCACGTGGTCGTGATGGTGACGACGTCCTACCCCAGGTTTCCGGGTGACACCATCGGGACGTTCATGGAACCGATCGCCAGGGGCATCGCCGCGCGCGGGCACCAGGTCCACGTGGTGCTGCCGTGGCATCCGCGCCTCACACGTCTCGGCGTCGAGGATGGCATCCACTTCCACCCGGTTCGCTACGCGCCACACCCGAGCCTGAACGTCTTCGGGTACGCCGAATCGCTGCGTGCCGACGTGCACCTGCGCCTCGCCGCCTTTCTGGCGGCGCCGCTGGCGCTGCGGGCGCTTGTCCGCGCCACCAGACGCGTGTCGCGGGAGGTGGGCGCCACGCTTCTGCACGGCCACTGGCTGATCCCCGGGGGCGCCGTCGTGACGGCAGCCGGCACCGGGCTGCCGGTGGTGACGAGCCTGCACGGATCCGATGTGTACCTGGCCGAACGCCACGCGTTCGCGCGCCTCGGCGCCCGGTTCGCGCTCCGGCGCGTCGACTGGTTCACCGCGCCCAGCGACGACCTGCGCGACCGCACGATTGCGCTCGGCGCGGCCGCCGACCGCATCGAGACGATTCCGTACGGCGTGGATGTCGAGCGTTTTCGGCCCGACCCGGAGACCCGGGCCGCTTGCCGACGCGCGCTTGGGGTCACATCAGACGATGTGGTGCTGTTTACGGCCGGGCGGTTCGTTCGAAAGAAGGGATTCGAGTACTTGATCGATGCCGTAGGCCGGCTCGCCCCGCGGTGGCCTGGCGTACGTCTTGTCATTGCGGGAGGCGGCGATCTGGACGACGAGTTGCAATCCCGGGTGCGCGATCGGGGCATCGGTGGCCACGTGCAATTCGTCGGTGTGCTGGCACAACCGGATGTGGCCCGGCACCTGGCAGCCGCGGATATCGCCGTGATGCCATCGATCAGAGACGAAGCGGGCAACGTCGATGGCCTGCCCAATACGGTCATGGAAGCGCTGGCCTCCGGAACGCCGCTGGTGGCAACCACGGCGGGCGGCATCCCATCGGTCGTGACCAATGACCGCAACGGGCTGCTGGTACCGGAGAAGGATGTGCCGGCACTCGAGGCAGCGATCGAGCGGCTGATCGCCAACCCGGCGGCGCGTGCCGCGCTCGGCACGGCGGCCAGAGCCGACGCATTGGCATCGCGAACCTGGGACCGGGTCGCCGAACGCATTGAACAGGTGTACGATCGGGCTGCTTGTCGGCGTGAAATGCACCGTGGTACCGTACGGGACTCTTGATGGCAGCACCTCCACACGCGCCGGGGTTGAGCATCTTCTTCCCCGCCTACAACGACAGCGGCACGATCGCCAGTATGGTCATCGGCGCGGTCATGGCGGCACGCAGACTGACGCCCGACTTCGAGGTGCTCGTCATCAATGACGGCAGCCGCGACCTGACGCCGCAAATCGCCGACGAACTGGCGCGCGTGTATCCCCAGGTACGGGTCGTGCACCACCAGGGCAATCGCGGGTATGGCGGCGCGCTGCGGAGCGGATTCGCCAACGCCTCCAAGGAGTACATTTTCTACACCGATGGCGATGCGCAGTACGACCCGTCGGAAATGAGTGTCCTCTGGGCCAGGCTCGGGCCTGGCGTCGATCTGGTCAATGGGTACAAGATCAGCCGGTCGGACCCGCTGCATCGCATCATCATCGGCCGCGTCTATCACCACACCGTCAAGATGCTTTTCGGTCTGAACGTGCGAGACGTCGACTGCGATTTCAGGCTGATGCGCCGGTCCATCTTCGACAAGGTGCACCTCAAGAAAACGAGCGGCGTCATCTGTCTGGAAATGATCAAGAAGATCCAGGATGCCGGGTTCGCCATCGTTGAAGCGCCGGTGCACCACTACCACCGCGCGTACGGCAAGTCGCAGTTCTTCAACTTCGGCCGCATCCTGAGAACCGGCGTCGATGTGCTCCAGTTGTGGTGGGCGCTGGTCATCGAGCGCCAGCACTTGAGGCCGGGCCAGGACACCTCGTCGGGAACATGACCATGGATGGGACGTTCTACCGCAACCGGCCCGTGATGATCACGGGGGGACTTGGGTTCATCGGCAGCAACCTCGCCCACCGGTTGGCCGATCTCGGGGCCGACGTCCTGCTCGTGGATTCGCTGATCCCGGATTACGGCGGCAACCTGTACAACATCGAGGACATCAAGGATCGCGTGCGGGTCAACATCGCCGACCAACGGCAGCAGAGCACGATGAACTACCTCGTGCGGCACGTCGACGTGATCTTCAACCTCGCCGGACAGGTCAGCCACATCGACAGCATGCGGGATCCGTACACCGACCTGGAGATCAACTGCCGCAGCCAGTTGTCCCTGCTCGAAGCCTGCCGCCGGAACAACCCGAGAGCCAAGGTGGTCTTCGCCGGCACCCGCCAGGTCTACGGCAAGCCGGATTCGCTGCCGGTCACCGAGCAACATCTGGTGCGGCCGACCGACGTCAATGGCATTAACAAGGTCGCTGGCGAGTACTACCACCTCGTCTACAACAACGTCTTCGGCGTGCGCGCGTGCTCGCTGCGGCTGACCAACGTCTACGGGCCGCGCCAACTGGTGAAGCACAACCGCCAGGGGTTCATCGGCTGGTTCATCCGGCTCGCCGTCGAGGATCGCGAGATCGAGATCTACGGCGACGGATCACAGTTGCGGGATTTCGTCTTCGTCGACGATGCCGCTGAGGCGTTTCTGGCGGCGGGCGCGTCGGACGGATGCAATGGCGAGGTCTTCAACGTCGGCGGCCTCGAACCGATCAGCCATCGCGATCTCGTGCACCTGTTGATCGAGGTCGCGGGCACCGGGCGTGTGCGCTATGTGGACTGGCCCGCCGAGAAGAAGGCCATCGACATTGGCAGCTTCTACGCGGATTCCAGCCGGTTCACTGCGGCGACCGGGTGGCGGCCCCGCGTGGGCCTGCGCGAGGGCCTGGGCCGGACGGTGGCGTTCTACCGCGAGCACCTCGCGAAGTACCTGGAGCCGGCACAGCCCGCACCGGAGCACGTATGACGACGCCGCGCGTGCGGTTCATGCACCTCAAGCCGGGCGAGGAAGCGCCGGCGGTCGACGCGGCCATCCGCCGCGTCATCGATCGCGGGTGGTACGTGCTCGGCCCGGAGGTCGAGGCTTTTGAGCAGGCGTTTGCGGTGGCGTGCCACGCCTCGCATGCGATCGGCGTCGGGACCGGCACCGACGCCATCGCGATCATTCTGCGCGGACTGGGTATCGGCGCCGGCGACGAGGTCATCACGACGCCGCTGTCGGCGGTGTACACCGCGCTGGCGTGCATGATGGTGGGCGCCCGGCCCGTGTTCGCGGATCTCGATCCCGCGCGGCTGACGCTGGATCCGGCCGCGGTCGAATCGCAGATCACGCCGCGCACGAAGGTCATCCTGCCCGTTCATCTGTATGGGCAGCCCGCCGACATGCGCGCGATCATGGCCATCGCCTCACGGCATCAACTCGCCGTTGTCGAGGATTGCTGTCAAGCGCACCTCGCCACCTGCCAGGGGCAGCCCGTCGGCAACTTCGGCGTCGCAGCCGCCTACAGCTTCTACCCCACCAAGAACCTCGGCGCGCTGGGTGACGGTGGCGCGATCACGACCAACGACGCCGCCCTCGCGGCGAAGGTGAAGCGTGTGAGAAATGGCGGCCAGACCGATCGCTACCATCATGTGGAGATGGGCGTGAACAGCCGGCTCGATGAAATGCAGGCGGCGATCCTCTCCGCCCGGCTGCCGTATCTGGCCAAATGGACCAGCGCCAGACGCGACGTGGCTGGCCAGTACCGGCGCCTGCTCGCGGGTGCGCCCGTTGACGTGCCGCCCGAATGCGACAGCGGCCACGTCTATCATCTGCTGCCCATCCTGTCAGCATCCAGGGACCGGCTGCAGACATGGCTGCGTGACCTGGGCGTCGAGACGCTGATTCACTATCCCGTGCCCATTCCGCGCCAGCCCGCGCTCGCGTCGGAGAGCCCTGGCGTCTGCCCGGTCGCCGACCGAGTCTGCGCCCAGATCCTGTCGGTGCCACTCTACCCAGGCATTCCGGAGCCGGATGTCGAACTGGTGGCGAACGCCATTTCCCGGTTCACGCCCTGACATCATGCTCAGGGCCATCGCTGGTGTGTTCGTCATCGCGTACCTGCCGGGTGCGCTGATCTTCCGTCTGCCAGCTGGCGACAGGACACGGCGGTTCTCGCTTCCCGCCGAGGAACGTGCGTTCTGGGCCGTCATCATCAGCGTCGGCGTCACGACCATGGTGGCGTTGGCGCTGACGTCGACCGGTGTCTACACGCTTGGCCGGCTCGTCGTTGGCGATCTCGTGCTGGCTGGCGTGGCGGCCGCGATGATCGCGATGAGACGGCGCGGCGCGCCCGCCGGTACGCGTGCGCCGAAACCGACCCGATTGGCGCTGATGCCGGTGGCCCTCGTGGTGCTGGGGCTGTTTCTCTTCTTCCCGCCCGCCGAGTACCTCATGGGCGGCAAGGACCCGGGCACCTACATCAACGAAGGCATCCAGATCGCGCAGCATGGCTCCTGGACGATTCCAGACACGACGCTGGCGTTGCTCCCGGCCGACAGCCGCGGGTTGTTCGTCTCCCCGGATGCGGAGAGCATCAACCAGGGCACGAACTTCATGGGGTTTTTTGTTCTCGATTTCGATCGAGGCACAGTTGTCGGTCAGTTTCCGCACGCGTATCCCGTGTGGATTGCGATCGGCTACGGCCTCGGCGGCGTCACTGGCGCGCGCTCTGCCATCGGTTTCTGGGGCCTGCTTGGCGTGCTCGCGGTGTACTTCGCATCGGCGCGGCTGGTGGGTCGATTGCCGGCGTTTGCAGGCACGATCCTTCTCGCGATCAACGTGGCCGACGTCTGGTTTGCACGGTACCCGAACTCGGAGTTGATGCAACAGGCGCTGCTGTTTGCGGGCATGCTCGCCCTGGTGCGTGCCGTCGGCGACGAAGACGCGCTCTTCGGAGCGGTGGCCGGCGTGCTCCTGGGGGTGCAGCTCTTCGCCCGCATCGACACGCTTCTGTTGCTGATGGCGATCGGCGGCGGCATCCTGCTGCTGGTGGCGGACGGCAAACGTCCACGGTGGTCGTTCTGGCTACCGCTCGCGATACTGACGGGGCTGGCGGGCCTGTACTACGTGGGGCCGATGAAGTACTACGCATCCACACCGTTAGCCTTCCTTCACGGACCCGCCGGCGTACTTGCCGCGACGGCGGGATTGACGGCCATGGGGTTCGGCATCCACTTCGCCGCGCGCCGCTGGCCGGTCGGCGTCCTCTGGTGCCGGCGCTGGCTCCCGCGTGTGCTCGCCGTCGCTGTCGTCATGGCCTTCGCCTACGGCTACTTCTGGCGCGTCCCGCACGAGACGATTCGCGACTACGCCGCCGGCGTCACGCTGCGTCAGGGATTGGCCGCCAACGACGCGTACTCGCTGAAACACTATGCCTGGTACGTCGGCGCGGCCGGCCTCTTTGCAGCGGTGCTCGGGCTGGCAGTCGTCACGTGGCGATCGTTCTGGCGGGACCCGGTGATGCTGACCGTCGTGATGTCGCTCTCCTGGTTCTTCTTCTACAAGACCCGAATCGTGCCCGAACACTTCTGGCTCGCGAGGCGCTATCTTCCGGTCATTCTGCCCATGACGTGCGTCCTGGCCGCCACGGGCGCCCTGCTCGGTGTGCAGATGTGGTGGGAACGCCGCGCCGCGGCGCGGCCCGGAGCGCACCGCCGCCTCTGGCCGGCCATCTGTTACGCGATCGCCGGCACAACGTTTATTGGATGGCTCGGATGGCAGTACGCGACCGCGACGATCGCCATCGCCGGCCACGTCGAGTACGCGGGTCTGGCCGCACAACTCGACACCCTGAGCCGTCGATTCGGCGATCGCGATCTCGTGCTGGTCGAATCGCGCAACTCTTCGGACGCACACGTGCTGGCCGCGCCGCTCGCGTACATCTACGGCCGCCACGTGCTGCAGGTGTTGTCCCCGCGACCGGATCGCGCCGCCTTCGATCGCTTCTGTCAGTGGGCGATCGGGACGTTCGATCGCGTCTACTTCGTCGCCGACGGCGGCACCGACATCACGCCGAGCGGAATCACCATCACACCGGTGGCCAGCCAGAGCTTCGAGATCCCGGAATACGAGTCCGCGTTGAACGCGTATCCTCGAGGCATCCGGCAGAAGAAGTTCTCCCTCAGCGTGTTCCAGTTGTCCCGATCCGACGAGCCCGCCGTCAAAACGGACATCGATGTGGGGACCCTGGACGACGTGTGGGTGTTGCGGTTCTATGCGAAGGAGCATGAGGGTGACGTCAACTTCCGCTGGGTTCGCAACATGTCGTTCGTGTCGCTGATGGGCATCGCCCCCGACAGCCGCGCCGTCACACTGAGGATGAGCAGCGGCGGACGTCCTCCGCGCGCCGGTGCCGCGCGTGTCCAGGTGTATCTGAACGATCATCTGCTCGGCGACGTGGAGGTCGCGGATGGCTTCCACGACTACACGGTGCCCATCACACCCGCCATCGCCGACGAGGCTGCGCGCAAGCCGGGAGCGTCCGTCTTGCGCCTGATGTCTACGACGTGGTCGCCGAAGCAGATCCTTGGGGGCCCGGACGACCGTCAACTCGGTGTCATGCTCGATCGGGTTCGAGTGGAACGAAACCGCTGAGGCGCCGTGCTGCACATTGCTGACGCCCGGGAACGGCGGATGGTCGCCACGGCCGACGCGCTGCTGCGAGTGGCAAGCGCGATCCGTCGGAAGCACACCCGGCCATCGCGCGCCGGGATCCGGCGCGTCCTGGTGCTGCGACTCGAGCGCATCGGCGACTTGATGATGTCGTTACCAGCCCTGCATGCGCTTCGGCAGCTCGCCCTGCAGGCGCAGATCGATCTGGTGACCGGATCCTGGAACGAACCTCTGGCGCGCCTCATTGCCGGGATCGACCGGATCGAGACGATTGACGCGCGATGGTTGAGTCGCGGAGCGGACGGCCTGGGGCTCGCCGCGCTGGCACGCCGCGCCTGGGCCTGGCGCAGCCGCCGCTACGATGTCGCCATCAATCTCGAGGGCGACATCCGCAGCAATTTTCTGATCGGTCTTTCCGGCGCCCGATGGAAGGCGGGCTTCGACGTGGCCGGCGGCGGGCCGCTGCTCGACGACGCGGTGGAGTTCAAACCCGCGGAACATACCGCGACAAACGGCGTCACCCTTGTCGCCACAGCGCTTGGCGAAGAGCTGACCACGAGAGGGGCGCGCGTCGGCACGGCGCTGGAGACGGCATCGGCGCTTCCCCGCACGGGACTCCTCCTGCCGGAAGACGCCCGGGAGCGCGCTGAACGGCTTCTCCACGCAGAGGCGCACCGGACATCACCAATGGTCGGCATCCAGGTCGGCGCCGGTCGGCTGGTCAAGCAGTGGCCCGCCGAACGGCTGGCTGCGGTGGCCGGGCGGCTCGTATCGGCGTTCAATGCGACCATCGTCCTGACAGGAGCGCAGGAAGACCGCGCGGCTGCCGATGTCCTGCGCGCAAATCTTCCCCAGTCGGCCGGCGTGATCGATCTGGTCGGCGCGCTCGACCTGGTCACGCTGGCCGCCGTGCTGGCGCGGCTGTCGCTGCTCATCACGCCAGATACGGGGCCGATGCACCTCGCTGCGGTTGTAGAGACGCCGGTCGTCGCGATCTTCGGTCCGGCCTCGCCTGAACGCTGGGGTCCCCTGTCGCAGCACTGCCGAATCGTCAGGGTCGATCTGCCCTGCAGTCCCTGCAATCGAATCCGGCGTCCTCCGGCGCGATGCGTGGGCCACACGCCGGATTGCCTCGCGTCCATCCGGGTGGACGATGTCTATCGAGCCGCCACCTCGCTTCTCGAAAGCGCGGCGGCGCCGGGACTAAAACCGTCGTGACAGACGACGCCCTGATCCTCATCGAAACCGCGGGCGGCAGCCGACAGGTCAGGCTCGGCGACTATCTGTCTCTGGACGAAATCGAGCAGGCCGACCGCGATGCGATCGGCTGGATTAAACGTGTCCGCACCGCCGACATCGCAGGCCGCCCGCTGCGCGAGCAGCTCACGTACCGCGGGGAGTCGCTGTGGTGGTTTGTCGAGATCTACCTCCACCGCATGCGCGTCATCGAAATCCTGCATCGCGCGGTGACGGCCACCGAGAACCTGTTCCGGACTGAGCAGCCACGTTCGGTGACGCTCGTCGACGGCGACGCAATCGCCCAATCGGTCGTCAAGCAGGGCGCGCGGCGCCACGGATCGGCGTTTCACGGCGCGTCGAGCGGCGCCTGGTTCCATGCTCGCCGTCTGGCCGCCACGATCATCAAAGGTGTCGCCTTTCTGGGGCAGGCATTCGTCTCGCATCTGCGAGTCCATCACAGACACCACGCACCGGCAGGTGGCCGGATTGCCATCGCCGCGTTCGTGCATGCCGCGTTCTGGCGCTCGACGGCGGGCCGCGAGGCGTACGTCGGCCCCGTGCTCAAGGAACTGGTGGCGCGGGTCCCGCCCTCCGATCTGGTCTTTGTCGGACTCGGGCCGCGCACGGTGTTTCGCGCGCGCACGCTCGCCAGCCAGGTTCGCAACTGGAAGGGCGTCCCGCCAGACGTATGCTCCATCGAGGGCTATGCGGGGCTGCGCGCCATGCGCGGCTCGTTCCGCTATGCCATGACGAGCGGTCGTGTGCGCCGGTGGTTGTGGCAAAGCGTGGACCTTCGTCGCGCCGCCGTGATCGGCGGGTACGACACGTGGCACTTCGTTCGTCACGAACTGGCCGGCGTCGCGTACCTGCAGTTGCCCTGGTCTGTCCGGATCATGGATGAAACCGCCGCGGCGCTGGACCACCTGCAACCGCGGCTGGCGCTGACCTACGCCGAGGCCGGCGGATGGGGCCGCGCCCTGGTCATCGAGGCCCGCCGGCGTGGCATCGCGGTGTGCGGGCTGCAGCACGGTTTCATCCATCGCCATTGGATGAACTACCTCCACGATCCGGATGAGATGGCGCCGGCGGCTGGCTCGCCGGGATTCCCGCGGCCCGACCTGACGTTGCTGTTTGATCGATTTGCCATCGAGCACCTGGTGACGCGCGGGTCGTTTCCCGCCTCGTCGCTTGGCATCATGGGCAACCCGCGGCTGGATGAACTGGCCGAAGCCGCCAGTCGGCAGACCGACGAGACGCGGCTCGCGACACGCCGCCGCCTGGGCGTCGATCCGGAGGCACGGGTCGTTCTGCTGGCCACGAAGTATCGCGAGCGGGCGCACGCCGCGCTGCAGGCGTTGTGTGACGCCGTGCGGTCGATGCCGGGCGTCCACCTGGTCGTCCGCTGCCACCCGGCCGAAACGGCGGGGCCGTACCTGACGCTCGCCCGCGGGGCATCCACGATCTCGGTGGCGCCGGCCGATGTCGATCTGGTTTCGTCGCTGGCCGTGTCGGATCTTGTCGTCACCGTGAATTCAACCGTGGCGCTCGAAGCCATGGCGCTTGGGGTGCCTGCGCTCGCATTGAATCTGCCGAACTACCTGACGCCCTTTGTCGACGCCGGCGTGATGTACGGCGCCGCCTCGCCCGACCACGTGGCGCCTCTGCTTCGACAAGCGCTGTCAGACGACCCATCGCGGAAGGACTTTCGCGCACGGCAGCAGGCGTTCATGGCAAAATACGACATGCTGCCTTCCGGATTGGCTGCTGATCGAGCCGTCCGCGCAATCTTGACGCTCACCCATTCAACAGGCGGGTAGAGCCACGGCACTACAGAGGGATATGGACGACGTCAGATTCGGACTCGTGGGGTGCGGTCGCGTGTCGACACGACACGTGGATGCGCTGGTGCGGCACGTGCCGGGGGCACGCCTGGTCGCGGTGTGCGACATCGTCCCGGAACGCGCGCAGCGGTACGGCGCGCAACTGGGCATCCCGGCGTTTGCCTCGGCCGCCGAGATGTACCGGGCGGTTGACATCGACGTGGTCGACATCGCCACGCCGAGCGGCGACCACTATGCGCGCGCCATGGAGGCGCTCGCGCACGACAAACACGTGGTCGTCGAAAAGCCGGTCGCGCTCAGGCCAGAGCACGCGCAGACGATGATTCGGGAGGCCGCCGGCCGCGGCTGCCAGTTGTGGGTGGCCCACCAGAACCGCTACAACCGGGCGCTGTCGCGGGCCAGGGCGGAGGTCGCCTCCGGGCGTCTGGGCAAACCGGTGCTGGGGACGGTGCGCGTCCGGTGGTCCCGCGATCAGTCGTACTACGACGGTGACAACTGGCACGGCACGTGGTTGATGGATGGCGGCGTGACCTCCCAGCAGGCCATTCACCACCTCGACGCGCTGCTGTGGTGCATGGGGCCCATCGAGTACGTCGACGCCTCGTGCGCGACGCGGCTGGTGCGGATGGAATGCGAAGACCTCGCGGTGGCGACGCTGCGGTTCAAGAGCGGCGCGCTCGGGATCATTGAGGCCACCACCGCCACGCGGCCACGCGACATCGAAGCGTCGCTCTCGGTGTTGGGCGAAGGCGGCGTGGTCGTGCTCGGCGGCCTGGCGATGAACCGGATCGAGCACTGGGAATTCGCCGACACGCGCGACTACGACGCGACGGTCAAGACCGATTACTTCGAATACGTGCCCAACGCGTACGGGTTCGGCCACGACACGCTGTACAACCGGGTGGTCCGATCCGTCCGGGATGGCGGCCCGATCGAGATCCCGGCCGACGAAGGCCTCCGATCGATCGAGTTGCTGCACGCGATCTACGCCAGCCACGAGCGCGGCGCGCGCGTGGTGATGGACCAGAGCCCCGCATCGCGGAAACTGGGTCTGCGGGCCATCACGATCGATGCGTCGACCTCGGCCACCGGCGGCGCTCAGGCGATTGCCGCGTGCCTCTCGAATCGCATCGACGAACTGGCTCGCGCCGATCGCTACGTCGCCGGCATCATCGGCGAGCAGCCATCGCGCACCGCCAAGAGCCCGAGCATCTGGAACCACGCCATCCGTCAACTCGGCGTCGACGCCTCGTACGTCTCGTTTGATGTGGACGCCGGGAAGCTCGCGCCGCTGGTGCGGGCGTTGCGCGCCTGGCCGCTGTACGTCGGCGGCAGCGTGACCATGCCCTACAAGGTCGAGATCGCGAAGCATCTCGACGACCTGACGCCGGCGGCCAGGCTGATTGGCGCCGTCAATACGATCTTCCGGAACCCAGAGGGCCGACTCATTGGCGACAACACGGATGGGGCGGGAGCCGTCGCGGCACTGGTCCGCGGCGTCGGCGGGGACGCACCATTCATCCCGTCGCTCGCCGGCATGCGCGTCCTGCTGGTGGGCGCCGGCGGGGCCGGGCGCGCGGTTGCGGTCGCCCTCGCGGACGCGATCGGTGAGGGGTCGCTCCTCATCATGAGCCGCACGCCGGCTCATGCCGATGAGGTGGCCGCGCTGGCACGCGCGCGACATCCGCGCGTGACATCCGCGACCGTCGAGACGATGCCGACCCGGATGGCCGGCATCGATCTGCTGGTGAACTGCACGGCGTGCGGCCAGGTGGGCCTGCGGACCGCGGGCGGACATCTTGCTGTGACGCTCGAACCGTACTCACCGCTGGCCGACGTGTCCCCGACGAGCGTGGCCAGGGCGGCAACCGACGCGGACACGCTTCGGGCCTGGCTGGCCAGCAACCTCGACGGCATTGAGCGCAACACGCGCGCGTCACTCAGCCTGCTGATGGAGCTTCCTTCCTCGGCCCGGGTGTTTGATATCGTCTACGCCCCCGCCGAGACCGTCCTGCTGCGCCAGTCGCGGATGACGGGACATCCGGCCCTCAACGGCAAGCTGATGAACCTCCAGCAGGCCGTGACCGCGATGTTTGACGTCGTATTCAAGGCCTACTTCAACGAACGAGGCCTGGCCACCGACCAGACGCGGCAGGCGATCCTCCGAAGCATGACCGAGGTATGGTAGGTGTCTGGTGACGAGGTGATTGTGCCTGTGTCCGACCGACGCGTGGTGGCCATCATTCCGGCTCGTGGCGGTTCGAAGAGCCTGCCCGGCAAGCACCTGAAGCCGCTGGCCGGGAAACCCCTGCTGGCCTACGCGATTGAGCCCGCCCTCGCCTCCACGCTCATCGACCGGGTGATCATCACGACCGACTCGGCGGAGGTCGCGGACGCGGCGCGCGCGCTTGGTGCGGAAGCCCCGTTTCTGCGTCCAACCGATCTGGCTGACGATGCGGCGACCACGGAAGCCGCCCTGCAACACGCGGTACTGTGGCTGGACGAACACGACGGGTACCACGCCGACATCGTCGTGTTTCTCACCTGCACGGCGGTGTTTCGCGAACGGGCCTGGCTCGACGAAGCCGTGCGCCGTCTGCTGGCTCGCCCGGAACTGGATACGGTGTTCGTGGGCCTGCGCACCCACAAGAACTTCTGGCGCCGCGTCGGATCCGATTGGGTCCGCCTGGCGGCCGACATCCCGTACGGCTCGCGCCAGCATCGGGAGCCGCTCCTGCGCGAAGAGACGCCGACGGCGTGCGCCACCAGGGCCGATCTGATCCGTGCGGGACGGCGCGTGGGTCCGAAGGTGGATATCATCGAAACCGACGATGACCGGGTGATGCTGGATCTGCATTCCGACTTCGACTTGTGGCTGGCTGAACAGGTGCTGGTCGAATGGCCGAAACTCGGCCACAAACTATAATCGGGGATCGAACGATGAAAGACATTTCGCCGAACGATTTGCGCGACAACATCCCGCTGGTCGCCAAACAGCACGACGGCCACAAGACGACAGTGCGCGTCGGCAACGTCGTCATCGGCGGCGACGCGTTGGTGATCATCGCCGGCCCCTGCGCGGTCGAAACGGAGGAGTTGACGCTGGATATCGCCAGGGCCGTCAAGGCCGCCGGGGCGACCATGTTGCGGGGCGGGGCGTTCAAGCCGCTCACCTTCCCCTATCGCCGCGGATTGATGATGGAGATTGGCGAACCCGGTCTGGCGTTCCTCAGACGCGCGTCTGATGAAACGGGTCTGCCGGTCGTCACCGAGGTCATCGATGTCCGACTCGTCGAGAAGATCGCGCAGTATGCCGACATGCTCCAGATCGGCGCACGAAACATGGCCAACTTCCCGCTGCTCCAGGAGGTGGCGCAAGCGAAGAAGCCCGTGCTATTGAAACGGCACTTTGGCGCGAGCCTGCGCGACTGGCTCGGGGCGGCTGAGTACCTGTATTACTACGGCAACACGCAGGTCGTCCTCTGCGAGCGCGGCGTGGTCGCGCCCCACACGCACGAAGTGACCTCCCGTTTCATCGTCGATCTGCAGGTGGTGCCCGCGGTGCGCGAGTACTCCCATTTACCGGTCATCGTCGATCCGAGCCATTCGACGTTCAAGCGGCGCTACGTGGCCCCGATTGCCTGCGGCGCGATTGCCGTGGGCGCCGATGGCATTATCCTCGATGTACATCGCGAACCGGAGAAGGCCGCCGTCGATCCGCTGCAGGCATTGAGCTATCAGGCGTTTGGCGATCTAATGAAGACGATCCGGGGCCTGGCGCCGGTGTTGGGGCGCACCGCATGAGTACCGCGTCCACGGCGATGAGCGGCGTGCCGTTCGAAGTGCTCGTCTCGGTCGACGAGTGGCGCGACGATGGCATCGTCACGGCACGGGGCCTGCTGTCGCACCTGGCCGACGTCGGCGCGACGGCGGTGAAGATCATCGCGTGCCATCCCGATCACTATTCGACCCGCCCGGTGCGGGTCACCCACGCACTCTCGAAGATCGATCCGCGGTTGGCCGCCGTCACGAATGGGGCACCGGGCGCGTCGGCCGATTTGCTGGCTGAGATCCGGTCGCACCTCGGTCGTGTGCCGCTGGTGGTGGCGCCCTACGACATCGCGTCGTGCCTGGAAGCGGCTACGGCTGGCATCGACACCTGGCAGGTCGACGAGGCGATGAACGGCAACGTGCCGTTGCTCGAGGTGCTGGCAGGCGCCGCCAGGCGGGTGTATTTCTGCACCTGGGGCTGCACGCAGCGGGAGATTGATGCGGCTCGCACGATCCTGCACGCCACCGAACTGGTGTTTCTCCATCGCGTGCGCGGCAGCCCGGCCTCGGCCCTGATGCGTGACTGCGCGACAATCGCCCACCTCTCGGGCCTGGGTCACCGCGTTGGCTGGAAGGAACCCCGTCCGACGCGCAGCCATGCGATTATCGCCTTGGCCGTTGGCGGATCGGTGGTCGAGATCCCCGCCATTACCGGTGATCTCGATGCCAGCGAGGCGGCGGCTCGCGTCGCCATTCGCATCGCCAGACTTCGCGGCCTCGCCGCGTCGAGCCGGCGGGTGCTGCTGGGCTATTCCCCGGACGAACTGGACCAGGTCGACGACCTGCGGCCGGGGCTGGTCGCGGCGTGTGCCATCCCCGCGGGCACGGTGCTGACGCGCGACATGATTGCGTTCAAGGCACCGGCCGTCGGGCTCTCGGTCGAGCACCTGGGCCTCGCGATTGGACGCAGGGCGCTGTACGACCTGCGCCCGAACGAGCCGCTCACCTTCGGGGTGGTGTTATGAAGGCCGGTATTGTCATCCGCACGAAGAACGAGGAGGCATGGCTCGCGCAGGTGCTCGGCGCGATCGGCCGGCAGGTGGATGTCGAGACCGACGTCGTGGTGGTGGACAACGACTCGACCGACAGAACCCTGGAGATTGCCAGCCGCTACCCGTGCCGCGTGGTATCGATCTCGGACCGCGACTTCTCCCACGGGCGCGCGCTTAACCTGGGCATTCGGGAAACCCCCGCCGACCTGGTGGCCATCCTGTCGGGCCACTGCATTCCCGCCAACGAGCGGTGGCTGCTGCGCTTCTCCGCGAACTTCAGCCAGGCGTCGATCGCGGGCGTCTATGGGCGTCAGGAGCCCCTGCCCGACAGCACCGCGTTCGACAAGCGCGATTTGTGGACGACGTTTGGCCGCGACCGACGCACGCAGCGGCACGATCACTTCTTCCACAATGCGAACTCGATGCTCCGGCGCGCCGTCTGGGCGGAGGTGCCGTTCAACGAGGATCTGCCCGGCGTCGAGGATCGCGACTGGGCCCGGAGCGTGCAGGATCTGGGCTGGCAGATCGCGTACGAACCGCACGCCAGCGTCTACCACCACCATGGCATTCATCAGGGACGCGACGAGGGCCGCGCCGCGCGCGTGGCGCGCGTGATCGAGCTCATCCAGAACCGGACCACTGGAGAATCCTTGTGAGCAGCGAACCGGGCACGCGAACGCTTGGCATCATTCCTGTCCGCGAGGCTGACGTGCTCGCCGCTGGCGAGCCCATCCTGCTGGCCGGACGCCCGTTGCTGGCGTACACGATCGATGCCGCGCGCGAGGCGTCCCGCCTGGCCCGCGTCGTCGTCAGCACGGATGGCCACGCCGCAGCCGAACTGGCGCGGGCGCTGGGCGCCGACGTGCCCTTCATGCGCCCCGCGGAGCTCGCCAGGCCGGGCGTCGGCATCTGGCAGGTGCTCCAGCACTGTATCAACTGGCTCCAGGACCAACAGGGCGACCGGTTCGACATGGTGGTCCTGCTCGAGGCCAGCCATCCGGTCCGGCCGCGCGGCCTGGTCGATCGGGTGATCGACGCGCTCACGTCGAGCGACTTCGACAGCGTGTTGACCGCGCACGAAGAGCGCCATGCGTTCTGGATGCAGACGCCGGACGGAGAGATTCACCCGGTCGCGCTCGATCAGGAGTCGTCTCGTCAGAGGCGGCCGCCGCTGTTTCGCGAAGTCGCGGGCCTGGCCTGCGCGAGCCGGCACGGCGTGGTCACCGCCGGACGAGGCCCCGGTCGCAACGTCGGCATTGTCCCCGTGCACTCGTGGTTTGGTCTGATTGACACGCAGGATCCGTTCGGCCTGATCGTGGCCGAGAAACTGCTCGAGGCCGCGCGGGAACAGCCCGCCCTCAGCGGCGGACCTCTTGTCGGCTTTCCTGATTCCAGGTCGGCCGGCCAGAACCGTTAGCAGTGCCCGGCACTCCGCGCAGGAACAGGCACGTCCAGCCCGTCATTCCGGCGAACGCCGGAATCCAGGACTGGACCCCGGCTTCCGCCGGGGTGACGAGAAACTTGCTTCATTCTGTAAGATGGGATCCATAGAAGACGTCTGGTCGCGGAGAACACACATGCGCGCATTGATTACGGGTGGTGCGGGATTCATCGGATCGCATCTGTCGGAAGCGCTGTTGCGGGACGGGCACCACGTGTCCATCATCGACAACCTGTCGACAGGCGCCATCGAGAACATCGCGCATCTGAAAAGCCACCCCGCGTTCAGTTACACGATCGACACGATCGAGCACGAACCGGTGCTGGCGGAACTGGTGGACGGGTGCGACATCGTGTTTCACCTGGCCGCGGCCGTCGGCGTCCGGCTTATCGTCGAAGAGCCGGTCCGCACGATCGAGACGAATGTGCACGGCACCGAGGTCGTGTTGCAGCACGCCAACAAGAAGAAGAAGCTCGTACTGGTCGCATCGACCTCCGAGGTGTATGGCAAGAGCACTGATGTGCCGTTTCGCGAGAGCGGCGATCTTCAGCTGGGTGCCACCGCCAAGCACCGGTGGGCCTACGCGTGCAGCAAGGCCATCGACGAGTTCCTGGCTTTGGCGTACTGGAAAGAGCGTCGGCTGCCTGTCGTCATTGTCCGGCTCTTCAACACGGTTGGCCCGCGCCAAACCGGCCGCTACGGCATGGTGCTTCCCACCTTCGTCGGGCAGGCGCTCGCCGGTCAGCCCATCACCGTCTACGGCGACGGCACGCAGAGCCGCTGCTTCGGGTACGTCGGCGATGTGGTCGGCGCGCTGATCCGGCTGGCGCAGGAACCGCGCGCCGTCGGTGAGGTCTTCAACGTCGGTAACGATCAGGAGATCTCGATTCGCGCGCTTGCCGAGCGCATCAAGGCCATGACCCACAGCGCCTCCGAGATTGTCACCCTGCCATACGACGAGGTCTACGAGACCGGGTTTGAGGACATGGCCAGACGCATCCCCGACCTGAGCAAGATCCGGAAGTTAATAGGCTACGAGCCAACGGTTCAGCTTGACCGCATCATCGAAGAGGTCGTCGATTACACGCGGCAGCGCCCGTCCTTCGTGTAGCGGCTCCGCGTAGCGGCTGGCGCCGGGTGACGCGCGGCGCTATACTGCTTGAACAGAGGTTGACAAGATATGGCATGGACACGCGTCCTGACGTGCGGACTGGTCGTCTTGCTCGTTGTCGCAGGCGTGTCTCCGGCGCGGGCGGGAGAGATATTCTTTTCCATTCGCGACGGCCGGGTGACGCTGGTCGCGCGCGATGCACAGCTCAGCGACATCCTCGCGGTGTGGGAACGCGAAGGACGGACCAGGATCGTCGCGAGAGAGCGAGTCCAGGGTGTGGTGAAGTCGCTCGAGTTGACGAACGAACCCGAATCGGCCGCGCTGGCGACGATTCTGCGTTCGGTCACCGGCTACATCGCTGCCAGGCATCCGGTTCCGCCTCGCGACGGGTCCACCTATCGCTGCATCATCATCAACCCGGTCCCTGCCCCCGCGATGCTGGCGCAGGCCGGACCTGTCGCCAGAACGACACCACAGCCGTCGTCGCAGACGGGCATGCCTCAGTTGATGATGGGTGACCCTGGCATGTTTCCTCCGGCGTTTATTCCACCTCCGCCCGACGACTCGGACGATGGCGGAGCGAGCCGGGGGCAGATGCCTGCGGGGGGCATGCGACAGCCGGGAATGATGTCACCTGCTGGCATTCCGCGGCCGCAATTCGATACGGCGACTGGGTATGATCCAGCGATGCGTTCCACGCAGCCGGCTCGGACGCCGGCATCATTCCCCGGCGCCGGGATTGTGGTTCCTGGTGCCGTTGTTCCGGCGCCCCAGTCGCCCGGGATGCCGACTCAGCCCGGCCAGAAGCCGCCGGGACGACCACCCGGGGTCGGTTAGGCTCGGAAATGGGGTCTGACCCCATTTCCTCACGCGGTGCATTTGAGACAGACTTCTTGTCGCTAATCCGCCACGATTGTCTCCACATACGAATAGGCTCGCGCCAGAACCTGAGCAGATCTGCAATTGGAAGTGGAGCGATTCTTGCTTACGCTTGTCGGGATAGGGCGTCCTTGCGACTCGCAAGGTGAAATCTATCGCGAGGAATCCGTTCAACCGATAGCCTAGGCAGATCAGTGTTGTCAGCGCCAGATCTTCAGTCAAGGAATGAAGAAGCATGAGCAGCTACAGAATGCCAGGACTCGTCCAGACAGCGCTGGTGGTTTCGCTGCTTCTGGCGGTTCCGCATATCGCCTTCGGCCAGGGCGGATTCGTTGGACCGTCATCGGGCGGCCCGGCGACCGGAACGGTGAACGCGGGCGAGACGCAACTCACGTACAACGGCACGACGTATCCGCTGGTGAACGGCAGGGTGACGTTCCCTGACTGCACGATGTATATCGCGCTCAGGAGCGGGATGCTGATTCCTGGGGGCATGGCAGCCGGATGCACGCCTGGTGGCGGGAGCGGGGGCGGCGGTGGATTTGTCGGCCCGGGCACGGGTGGACCCGCAACCGGCTCGGTGAGCGGCAACCTCCTCACCTACAACAGTGCCACGTACACGCGAGTGAATGGCAAGGTCACGTTCCCGGACTGCACCCTCTACATCGCGATGGATAGCGGATTGCTGATTCCGGCTGGGACGGCGCCGGGGTGCGCGCCTGCTGTCGTCCGCACAACGCCGACGATCACGTGGGCGACGCCTGCCTCGGTGGTGGCTGGGACGGTGCTCGGCGGGACGCAGTTGAATGCTACGGCGAACGTGCAGGGGACGTTTGCCTATAGCCCGGCGGCGGGCACGGTGCTCACGGCCGGGACGCAGACCTTGTCGACGACATTTACGCCGACCGATACGACCAATTACGCGACGGCGACCGCGACCGTCACCATCGTGGTGACGGCTAGCGGCGGCGGGAGTGGCGGCGGCGGATTCGCCGGGCCAGCCTCTGGCGGTCCATCCTCCGGCGAGGTTAGCGGCAACATCCTGACCTACAACGGCGGGCGCTTCACGATCGTGAATGGAAAAGTCACGTTTCCCGATTGCACCGTGTACATCGCCACCTCGAATGGGGCGCTCATCCGGTATGGCGTGGCATCGCCCTGCACGCCCGGGAAGGTCACGCTAGACATCACGTGGCTAACTCCGGCGTCGGTGGCGCCTGGGACGGCTCTTAGCGCAACGCAGCTGAACGCGACAGCTCCGACCGCGGGGACGTTTGTGTACAACCCTCCGGCGGGCACGGTCCTCCAGGCGGGCACGACGACGCTGTCGGTGACCTTCACGCCAACCGACACGGTCACGTATGCCACATCAACGGCCACGGTGACTATTCAAGTCATTTCGTCCGGCGGCATGTTTCTCGGCCCGGGCTCCGGGGGGCCAGCTACTGGCCAGATCAACGGCAACATCCTGACCTACAGCGGGGCCACCTACACCATCGTGAATGGCAAGGTACAACTCCCCGATTGCTTCATCTACATCGCGGGGCCAGGCGGCCTCCTGATTCGCGCCGGAGCGGCGGCTAGCTGCTCACCAAGTTCAGGTGGGGGTGGTGGCGGCTCGGGCGGCCCGAGCGGAGTTCCAGGCGCCGGTCCGATCCAGACGTGGAGCGCTCCGAAACAGGTCGTCAATATTGGACGCGTCTCAATCTTCGGCATGGGAATGGCGTATGACGCGGCAACAAAGCGTTACCTGCTTGCGTGGAGAGCGAGCACGAACGCGTGCGGCGGCGCTGATGCGGTCTGGGGCCAGTTCCTCGACTCGAACGCCGATCCGCTCGGGAGCCCGTTTCTCGTCTCGATCGGCAGCAACTGCATGTGGGCGTACTCGGGGTGGGAGCCCGCGGTCGCCGCGACCGGTGATGGCCGCTTCATGGTGACCTACGCCAGGAACAATCCATCCGCCACTCCGAGTCCTTACAGCGTCATCTTCCACCTGGTTGAGTACAACGGCGTGCCGCAGCTCGCCGCTCCAGTGACGATTGATAACGGCACGTCTCACGAGGCCACGGCCGTCGCGTGGATGCCCCATGCCCAGCAGTTTATGGTGATGTGGAGCAAGAACGGACCGCCCCGGGGGACGAAGGTGATCTGGTCCATGGCCATCACGAGGGACGGAGGCCTGGCGCAGATCTACCAGGTGACCGACAAAAATGATTTTATCGACATGGCCACGGCCAAGATCGCGCAGGGCGCGGACAACAACCTGTTGGTGATCGGCTGGCGGGATTCGACCAACTCGGCCATGGCCCCGAACGGCGGCATTTCCTATACGCAGGTCAACGAAGGCGGATCGCCACTGATGAACACCGGCAACATTGTTGGCCCGAGCACCTCGTTCTACCGGTACACCAGGGTCGCCTACAACTCGCAGACACAGAAGTACCTCGCGATCTATACGGACTACGCCTACCCGGGCTGCGATCCCGACAGCCCGAGCGGTGGGAACGTCATGGCGCGCAATTTCAACCTCAACGGTACGCCGATGGAATCCGGGTCGTATGCCCTTCAATCGACCAATCGCTGCAATGGCGCGGTCGGCGACGATCAGTTTACCGAACTTGGCCTTGCCTACGAACCCGTCAACAACGCGTTTGTGATTGGGGCGCGCGGCCAGGATAATGGGAACGCGCTGCCGGTCTACAGGATGGTCACCGACCCCAATGGAAAGGTCTATCAGTCGTCGGTGAACCAGCAGTCAGCGGAAAACGCCTCACCGATGCCGACCATCGTCGCCGATGGCGCGGGCAGGGTCCTGATCGCCTACCGGCCCAACTACACCTCGATCTGGGTGATGTTCGGGTCGAAATAGCGGCGACCGATCTGTCGCCACTTCTGGATTGATACAACCGGCGGCCTGCGGGCCGCCGGTTGTCATTTGCCCTTCAACTCAGTTGAGTTGCGCACTACCCGGCATGCTCGCAGCCGCAAGACAAAGGGCCCAATGTTCCGCCGCAGTCCGCCACCCGAGTGAGCTCAGGGTCTAGGCGTCCTGGTCGTGGAGTCCGCTGTCCCAGCGGTGTCGTTGGCCGATCCGGTGTACTCAACGGATCCAGACAGGATCTCGCCGCCCATTTCGTTGGTCTCTTCGGCCATCACGGGTTCTGGTTTCGCTTTCCGCATGGAGCGGAACAACCCGACGAGGCGTTCCCGCTCCGACGGCTCGATGCATCCGGTGGCAATCAGAATCAACGGATAGATCGCCACTACGAGCGTGCCGCGCACGAGCAGACCGACGATCGCGCTCTTGAGCACGGGCACGGCCAGCGTGGCCGCGAGATACGACACCAGACCCGCGCCTGCAATAAAGCCGAGCCGCCGCCATTCGTACTGCACCGGATAGACGCGATAGGCAAACCACCCAGCGGCGAGCGTCAGAGCGGTGTAGGCAATCGCATTCATGTAGGCCGCGCCGAGCAACCCAAACCTGGGTATCAGGATGAGATTGCCGACAATACTCACCACGGCCGCAAACGCGGTGGCAATCGGGAAGTATTTCGCCTGCTTGGTGATGTTCAACCCGATGGCGGTCACCTGGTAGGCGGCCTGCGCGACCACGCCGATCGCCGTGGCCGGAATCACGATGCTGGCCCTGCTGAACTCCGGAGCGGTCATCAACCGCACGAGGTCGGTTGCGATGGCGGAGAGCCCCGCCGCCAACAGTACGACGGCCCCGAACACGTAGGTGGTCAACCTCGCGTAGATCGTCTTGGCGTCGGGCCGATGCATAGACCCAAAATAGAATGGCGCCCACGCGAACTCGAACCCGTTGAGAAACAGCTTCAGCGCCTGCCCGAAACTGCTGCCGACCCCATACAAGCCGATGTCGCTCGGAGTCAGGAACATCGCCATCAGCCACCGGTCGCTCACCGCGATGGCCTGGTGAGCCATCGCATGGGGCAACCTGGGCAGGCCGAAGTGCAGGGCTTCGCGCAGGAGCGTCACCGAAAACACCGGCCGCAGCAGGGGCAGCACCCATCTCGCCATGATGATGACCAGCGCCACCGTCACGACCGTGTCGGACAGCACGACGCCATCAACACCCATCCTCATCGGGATGACGAGCACCAGGCGCACGACGATGGTCGAAAACGACTTGACGAAGGTCAGGGCGGCAAACAGCGTCGACTGTTCGCGAATCCGGAGCAGGCAATTCGGAATGAACAGGAACGTACCGAGGAACGTGTTGAAGATCACCAGACGTATCAGACCGTCGTGCGCGGCACTTTCGAAGAAGTAGCGCCCGATGAACGGCGCGCAGGCAAATCCCACGAGTAGGAGCGCGAGGTCCACGCCCAGCAGGAACCAGACGATGGTGCTGGTGAGCCGCTGCTGGTCCCGCTCGTTCTTGCAGTCGTAGTACAGCCGCATGAATGCGCTGTCGGTGCCCCAGCGGAACAGGATGCGCGTCACGGCCTCGACGGTGAGTAGCAGCGTGATGATGCCGTAGTCGTCTGGCTTCAGGTAGTGCGTGAAGAGCGGCAGCAGCAGGAGGCTGATGAGCGAAGTCGCGGCGTCGCCGACGCCGTAGATGACGAGGTGGCGAACAAGCTGCTGAATCCTCTGGAACACGGCTCTCGTGCGCTCAGGCCGGACGGCCCGTACCGGCCAGGGCGGTGGCCGGGCCGGCAGGTTTGCCGAGGTGGAGGCCGATAGCGTCCGGACGCCGGCGGCCGGTGTGGGTGGTGACGCCTTTGAGACAGGCGAGTTCAATCGGATCCAACGCGCTCGCGGCCACCAGTTCCCGTGTCAGATCCCGCTCCTGGAGGTCGTAGGTCAGCAGCAGCTGTCCGCCAGGTTTGAGCACACGCGCCATTTCCTGAACGCCGCGCGTTCGCGTGTCGGGTGGCATGTGCTCCAGCACACTGATACAGCTCACCAGGTCGAAGCTCGCATCAGGAAACGGCAGACGCGTGAGGTCCGCGTGCATGTACTCGATATGAAACCGATCGAGCAGCCGCGGCGACACCGGGCCCCAGAAATCCGGCTTCCAGATGCGAGAGAAGGCCACCCGATGGCGGCGCACCAGGTTGAACCTCAAAAACCGCCACGCGCGAACCGGCAACGGCCGAGGCGACGTGGGCCGTGCGAACGCCGTTCCTGAACCGGGCATATCGCTCTCGTGGGATGATGCACCGTTCGCCACGAGCAAAGGCAGCCCAACCATGCCCCGAGCCCAGTCACGCAACACCATCGCGGCATAGCGGGGCCTGGATGCCACGATGGCATCGCGATCGAGAGCGACCACCGAGGCGCCTCGCGACGCCATCACAAACGGCACGGGAGAATTGCCAGCCCCACAGTCGAGCGCCCGGCCCCCTGGCGCCAACCGGGCCCGCGTGAGCACCCACGGATACTCCCAATCGCGCGACCACTTCAGCCGCACCCCTGGGCCGTCGTCTCGCACGCGGCCGCCCATCACATGGACGTAGAAGTCCACCAGGCAATCGAGCTCTCGGAGAAACTCAACTCCTTCATCGGAGGCGGCGCGAACGATGCGGTACTGGGGCGGATCGGATTCCGGCACGATGGGCGGCACGCCCTCATTATAGTGTGCGGCCACGCTACAATAGACGCGCATGACCACACCGGAATCGACGGTTCGCGGCGGCGAGTACACGCAGCGGGGCGACTACCATCGCGAACTCGACGAGTCGTGGGAGTATCGGCCGACCTATCTCGCGAAGATGCGCGAGGTCCGTCGGTACCTCGACGGGCTGCCGGCGTCGACGCGCGTACTCGACGCGGGTTGCGGGGAGGGCGTGCTGGTTCAAGAGTACGCGGGTCGGCTGCGGATTGAGGGCGTCGACCTCCACTACACGTCGCCGCTGGTGCGATCAGGATCACTCACAGCGCTCCCGTTCGACGGCGAGCGGTTCGACCGGGCGTTGTGCCTCGATGTGCTCGAGCATCTCGCGCTGAAGGACCAGTTCTCCGCGCTCCAGGAACTGTTTCGCGTGCTCACACCGGGTGGCGAGCTGCTGCTGTCGGTTCCCAATCTGGCCCATCTGCAGTCGCGCGTGCACTTCCTCTTGAAGGGACAGTTGATCCGTACCGCGGCCGTCAGCAAACACCCGGGCGATCGGCCGGTCCGCGAGTTCGTCCAATTGGCGACGGCCGCCGGCTTCGAGATCGTCTCGAGGCGAGGGATTTTTCCGACGGTGCCGGTCCTCACCTCACTTATTCGCCGGCACCCGACCACACTCCAGTGGTTGCACACGCTGCTGTCGCGCTCGCTGCCAATCCCCGGCTGGTGCTTCCTGAATCTCGTCCGCGTCCGCAAGCCACATTCGGCCTTGAGCTCACGTGGGTAGCGAACGGAGGCGGAACGCCTGGGATCTGGATCACGGATGCGACAAGGCCGTGCGGTTCGCCGCGTGACTGAGTCGAAGGGTAGAATGACGGATATGCCGAAGCTCCGCGTCCTGCTCGATCCGATCGCCAGAATGTTGCGTGCCTCACCGCTGGCCAGCCGCTGGTGGGCGCGGTACCGCACCTGGCGGCTCGCGGCCGATGCACGCCGCATCATGGCGCGGGGCAACGGTCGGGCCGATCGGCTGCCCGCGGGTGTCGTGTACGAATCCACGATGCGGTGCAATTTGCACTGCGCATTCTGTTACGTCGGGAGCTTACTGAACATCGAGGGCGAGTGGCGGCAGGAACTTCCCCTCGAGATGCTCAAACGGGCCTTTCCGGACCGGGACGGCCTCCAGATCAGTCTGACCGGCGGTGAGATCTTCGTCCGCAAGGACATCATCAACACACTCGAGTTGTTCCGCGACAAGGGCTACGTCTGCGGCTACCTGACGACCAACGGCACGGCGATCACCGAAGAACGCGCGGAGGCGCTGGCTCACCTGGCCACCAGAGGGTTCCTCAAACACATCAGCGTGTCGATCGACGGGCCGCCCGAGGTGCATGACGAGGCCCGCGGGGCCAAGGGGACCTTCGAACGGACGGCGCAGGGTCTGAAGCGAATGCAGGACGCCGCAAAGCGAACCGGCGCGCCGCTTCGTGTGAGTATCAACACGACGGTCGCTGCCGAGAGTATCGACGCACTGGATCAGATGGTCGACGTCGCCGAGAGTCTGGGCGTCGACGCGATCGGTCTCAATCACCTGATGTACAGCACACCAGGCGAGGTCAATGAGACGCTGCGACTCATCGGCAGCACCAATCCCGGCGTGATCGCCACCTTCGTGACGCCAGACCCGGGCGTGACGCCGGAGCAGGTCAGGACCAAGGTCCGGGCGCTCCAGGAGAAATGCCGCCAGCGCGGGATCAAGTTCGACGTCAGACCGAAGGTGTGGCCTGAGACCACCGACGCGTACTACACCGCCGGCTCACCCCTCGATGGCCGGTGCCTGTACCCGTTCCGGCATGCGCGCGTGGGATTCAGCGGGAAGGTGTACTTCTGTCCGTTCATTCGCGTCGAGGTCGGAGACCTCACCACCCAGACCTTGGCGGAGGCCTGGAACTCTGACACGTACGTCCAGCTCCGGAAGACGCTGCTCGACCACAAGCTGTTCCCCGTGTGTCGCCGCTGCTGCAAAGTCGAGCTCACGCGGCCGGTAACATGAGCCCCAGGAGACCATGAGCGCGATCGCATCAGGAAGACGCTGGTGGCACGATCTGCGGGACCCCTGGCTGCTGGCCGCGCTGGCGCTCGGTCTGGTGTTGCGCCTCACGAGCCTCGATCATGGACTCCCCCACGTCTACAATCCTGACGAAGTCAGCATCCTGTCGCGGGCGCTCTCACTCGCCTCGGGCGACTTGAACCCGCACAATTTCCTGTACCCGACGCTGTACTTCTACATCCTGGCTGCGGCGACCGGCGCGTACGCCGTCATCGCGATGATGGTTGGCCAGGCCCATTCGCTGGCCCAGTTCGAAGCGCAGTTCTGGCAGGACCCGACGAGGGTCTATCTGGTGGGCCGATCGTTGTCGGTGGCCGCTGGCGTGATCACCGTCTTCGCGGTGTATAGATTGGCTCTCCGCGTCGGTGATCGGACACTGGCTCGTGTGGCGGCGGCACTGATGGCGGTGGCCTACGTCCCGGTACGTGATGCGCACTTCCTCAAGCACGACGTGCCGGCCACGCTGTTGATCGTTGGTGCGGTCGCGGCCAGTTGGTGGGTGTGGCAGCGCGGCCGGACGCGGGACTACGTCCTTGCCGGCGCATCGGTTGGTGTCGCCTTCGCGCTGCACTACCCCGCCGCGCTCACCGTCGCCGCCCTGTTGGCGGCGCACGTGTTGCGGACACGCCGGTCGATGGCGGAACTGTTGGGTCCGCGCCTGTGGCTGGCGGCGCTCACCATCGTCGCGGTGTTCGCCGTCTGCTCGCCCTACGTGCTGGTCGACATGACGACAGCGCTGCGCGACATCCAGGCCAACGGCGCCATCATCGTTGAACGGGCTCAGCGAGTATACGGTCTGTTCGGCTCAGCCATTCCTCAACTGGAGATGCTTCGCACACAGGGTGCGGGACTCGCGTGGCTGATTGCGGCCGTGGTGGGCTGCTTCGCGCTTGTCCGTCGGTCAGCGTCGGCGTTCGTGTGGCTTGCCGCATTCCCGCTCGCGTTTTTCCTGTTCATCTCGAACACGTGGCCGTTCGGCCGCACGGCCAATCCGCTCTACCCGTTCCTCGCGGTGATGGGCGCGGCCGGCCTGGTCTGGATGAGCCGGAGATTTGGACGCTTTGCCACTCCCGCGCTCATCGGCCTGACAGCGATCGCAACTGCCCAACCGCTCGTGTCGTCTGTGCTCTTCGACTACCTCGTCGCGCAGACCGACACGCGGACATTGGCCATGTGGTGGATCGAGACGCACGTGACGGCGGGGGCCAGCGTCGCGGTTGAGCCGTACTCGGTTCAGTTGCAGCCGACGCGCGCGCAGTTGACAGCGGCGCTCCAGGCGTCGGGAATTCGACCGGAACGGGCCGGCCGGCGCTCGCGCACGCTGCTCGCCCGGTTCCCTTATCCGTCTCCGGCCTATCGTCTCTTCCATATCGGCGAAGCCGGTTTGGACGAAGACAAGATCTACATTCCCCGGGAGGCCTTCTCGCGAGGGGTGTCTGAATCGACTCAACGGGCGCCATGCGTCGACTACATCGTGCTCAAGAGTGAGGCACCTCACGGGGTCAATCCCCTGTCGCCAGTCGTCGCGGCGCATTCACGACTCGTGCACAGGGAAGACCCGTTCGCCGCCTCGACAGGGTCAGGCGATGGATTCCTCCCGGACTTTGACGTGAAGCCGTCGCTCGCGGTCGAGCGTCCGGGACCGGTGATCGAGATCTGGCAGACGCGCAACGGGTGCCAGGTGGGCGCGATCGAACGATGACCACCACGCGTACTTCATCGCAAGCGCCGCGAGCGGTGGTTGTCGGCGCAGCCGGCCTGGTCGTGGCGCTCGCTGTCGCGGCGTACTGGCCTTCGCTTGACGTCGGATTCGTCTCGGACGACTTCCTGATCCTGCACCGGGTGTCTGAATTGGGCGGCCTGCAGAACGCGGCCGCGTACTTCGGCCTGCGGCATTTTGAGTACTACCGGCCGCTCGCGTTCCTGTCGTTTGCGGCCGACTGGCAACTCTGGGCGCGGTCGCCGGCCGGGTATCACGCGACTTCCTTGTTCCTGCACGTCCTCAATACCCTGCTGGTCTTCGTGCTGTCGCGGCGGTTGATGGGCACAACTGGCGCGTTGGCGGCGGCGGCGCTCTTCGCGGTTCATCCGTCCAGCCACGAGGCCGTGATCTGGGTGGCGTCACGCTTCGATCTGCTGGCGACCGCGTGGCTGCTCGCGGGCCTGTTCGCGTTGCGCTGGAGATCGTGGACCGGTGACGCGCTGGCCGCAGTAGCATTTCTCGCGGCCGTGCTCTCGAAAGAGTCCGCATTCGCACTCCCAGTTGTCGCCGGCGCGTACCTGGTCTTCGTCCGGGGAGCGAACGGCCGGCGATTGCTTGGTCAGCTTGGGCTGTTTGCATTGTCAGGCGGCGTCTACGCGTGGCTGAGACAGGGAGCCGGGCTCGCTTCGACAGGCGGCGCGGCGCGCGTGCCAAAACTCGGAGCCCTGGCGTGCCTCCTGCTGCTCCTGGTGTTAGTCGCGCAGTTGGGCTGGACGCGCTCGTGGTCGATGCTGGGCCTGCACCGCCGTCGCGCCCGAGCGGTCGTGGCCGGAGCGATTGCCGTGGTGGGACTTCTCGCCTGCGCCGGACCCGCCGCTGAGCCGATGCGCCGAGCGCTGACGTCACTGGGGTTTGCCGCTGTCCACCTGGTGTCGCCCATCATGCTCGACTGGGCGGTAGGAACCCTGCCGCCGACCATGTGGATGGGTGGCGTTGTCGTGCTGGTGGTACTGGCGGTCGCGCTGGCTGCCGGATGGCGTCACGCCGAACGCGCGCCCCGCATGGTGTTGCTGGTCGTCTTTCTGATCGCGGTGCTGGTACCAGTATCCAGCATGACGGAAGGCACCCGTTACCTGTACCTGGCGTGCGCGCCCGCCGCGATGATCGTCGGGCTGATCATCGACAGGCTGAAGCCGAGACGACGAGCCGTGGCTTGTGCCCTGGTGGTGCTCGTGCTCGGGATCAATATCTGGCAGCTACACGTCAAGACGGGTGACTGGCTGTGGGCGTCGCGCATGAGCGAGGAGGCCGCAGCCACCATCAGCGGGACGCTCGGAGGGCGCTGTGCCGGGCAGGACATCGTGCTGGTCACGGCGCCGGTTCGCGTCCGGGGTGTCTATTCCAACCTCAACCTGGAAGGTCTGGAATGGCTGCGCGCATGCTCACCGGCCAGTATGAGAACCATCATCAGGATCGGCGTGGGTGATCCCCGGATCGACGTTCGGTGGGCGGATACGAGCAGCCTGGAGGTGCTCGCGCGGGGCTACGGCGGCGATTTTGTCACATCGAGAGACTGGCGCACCTTCGATGTTCCGCTCAACGGCTCTGGCGCCACGCGGTTCACAAGCCCCATCGGTACGTTTGAGGCCACCGACGCCGGACGGGATCTCGCGGTGCGGGTGTCGATGGATCGCGGACAGCCCCTGTCGACTTGGACGTGGTTCTTCTTCAGTGAGGGCGCACTGCACCCGCTGCGTCCACCGATCCGCTAATCCCGAAGACACTCGCGGCGTTCGGTCCCGCTACGATAGAATCGGAACTGCTGCAGCAATCGTGTTTTTCGAGGATCCCGATGGCATCCATCGACGCCTATCGTCCAGACGACGCCCGCGCGATCGTGGCTATGTACCGCCGGGTGTTCGGAAGCGATGCCGCCGAAGTCAACCGCCTGCGGTGGGAGTGGCAGTACCTGCGCAATCCGAACAATCCGGCCGCCGGGCCGCTTATCTGGGTCGCTCGCGAAGGCCCCACCATCGTCGGCCAGTACGCCACGATGCCGGTCCGCCTTCACGTGGCGGGCACCGAGATTGACGCGTCCTGGGGCATGGACGTGATGATCGCGCCGGAGCGGCAGCGGCAGGGCCTGGGCGACGTGCTGTTCCGCTGGTGGGACCAGCACGGAGACGCGTCGCTTGGTCTCGGGCTGTCCGACTCGTCGTACCGGCTGTTCCAGAAACTCCGCTGGCCCAGCGTTGGACCCGTCCCGTGCCTGGTCAAGCCGCTAACCCGCCGCGCGCTGCGCCGGCCGAACTGGCCGATGCCGCTCAATCGGCTCGTCTCGGCGCTGACGCTGCCGTTTATCCAGATCATCGCCCGCTCCAAGCCGCTACGCGCGGAGATCGTGCCCATTCGCCGGTTTGGCGAAGAATTCACGTTGCTCTGGAAGCGCCTCGCCCCGAAGTTCGACTTCGCCGTCAAACGCGATACCGCCTATCTCAACTGGAAGTTCATCGAGCCGCCGCACGTCCGCTATTCGGCCGTGGCGCTCCGGCGCGGGGACGACCTGCACGGCTACGCGATCTACCGCCACACGCGGGAACCCCGCGGCCGTATCACGTTGCTCGTCGATTTTCTAGTGGATCCAGACGACGATCTGGGCGTCAAGACCATCCTGCGATGGATTGACAACGAGGCGCGTGCAGCCGACTCGGACAAGATCCGCGTCTTCGCGATGCATGAGGGATTCCGGCGCATCATGAAGCGGTCCGGCTACTTCCAGGTGAAGTCCACGATGGAATTCACCGCCAAGATCAATGCGGTCGAGCTGCCGCCGGACTTCTACACGAACACCGGAAAGTGGCACGTCACCCTTGGCGACTCGGACCAGGACCGGTAGGCACAGGCGCTCCACATGTTCTATCTGCTCGTGGGCATCGACACCGAGGGCGACAACCAGTGGTCCGTTGAGGCACGACTCAACCAGACATTCGACAACATCTACGCGCTGCCCAAGCTTCACGCGCTGTTCCAGCGCCACCGTGTTCGCCCGACGTATCTGGTGACCTACCCGGTTGTTCAAGACGCCCGGTCGGCGGACGTGTTGCGCAGGCTGCGCGAGGGCCGCGACATCGAGATTGGGGCCCACCATCACGCGTGGGAAACGCCGCCGTGCACGGAGGCCGACGTCCGGCGGCATCCGTACGCACTTCAGTTGCCCGCCTCTCAGTTCGCGGAACAAGTGGCCTCGTTGAGTCAGGCGATCATCGACGCCATCGGCGAACGCCCGCTCTCGTACCGCTCGGGACGGTTCGGGTTCTCGGCCTCGCACGTCTCCGATCTCGAGCGTGCCGGCTACCGGATTGAATCAAGCGTCGCGCCGTTGTTCTACGAAGGCCACAAGGGCGGTCCGGACTTCGTCGGCGCGCCACCGACGCCGTATTTTCTCGCGTACGACAACCCTACGGTTCCAGGGACCAGCAACCTTCTCGAAGTTCCCGTGTCGGCCGCACTCAGCCGGCGGGTCCCGGCCGCACTCGAGCGCCTGTATGGGCGAGCGCCCAGCCCGTACATGACCAAGCGCGTGCTCAGCAAGCTCGGCATCGCGCGGGTGTTATGGCTGCGGCCCTCGTACTCGTCGCTCGATGACATGTGCGCGCTGGCCCGCCGCTTGAAGCACGACAGGGTTCCGGTCCTCAACCTGATCTTTCACTCGAGCGAGGCTATCGTCGGCGGCAGTCCGTATAACAGGACCGAACAGGAATTGGCGGACTTCTTCGATCGCCTGGGAAAGTTCCTGGCGTACGCTGTCCATGATCTGGGCGCCATTCCGGTGACCTTCAGCGAATTCCGCGCCCTGTACTGCGGAAGCCAGAAAGCGCCGGACCCGCCGACGGCGGTGGTGTCGGTCTGATGCGCATCTGTCACGTCACGTCGCATCTTCCGCCCGAACAGGGCGCCAGCGCACTCTTGCCTGTTCACCTCGGAGTCTGGGCCCGCGATGGCGGCGATACCCCAACGTATATCTCGCATCCGCCGCGGATGATCAGCTCGTCGGACGGCACCCAACCTGCCGGCGAACTCCCCGGGACCGTTGTATGGATTCCGAACAGGCGTCCCGACTGGCGGGATGGGCGGCCCGTCGCATTGTCGGCGATCAGCCAGGCGAGGCACATCTGGAGGTTGGCCAGACCGGCCATCGCCGCAGCCGACCTCATCCACACACACAGCAACGGGTTGCTGCCGAGTCTGGTCGCGTGGATCGCCGGCCGGATGGGAAAACCCGTCGTGCTCACACTCTACGGAACAGAGATCTGGCATTACACGCGAAAGTGGTTCAGACCCGACCTGTTCACGACAGCCTACCGCTCGGCGGCACGCGTCACGTTCTACAGTTCCGGCCTGCTCGACCGGGCCGTCGAGCATGGACTGTCCCGTGAAGGACTGAGCGTCATCTATCCCCCGGTGGCCGACTACTTCGCCCGGGCGGAACGTCCCGACCGCGAGGCCGCTCGCCAGAGGCTTGGGATTACGGAGCGGCATCTGCTCCTGAATGTCAAACGTCTACACCCTCTCGCGGGCCAGCGGCATCTGGTCGAGGCGATGCCTGCCGTGCTGCGAGCATTCCCCGACACCCGACTGGTGTTCTGCGGAACGGGCCCTCTGCGCAAAGAACTCACGTCGCTGGCTCGGGATCTCGGCGTCGGCGCCAAGGTGACCTTCGCGGGGCTGGTCGACAACCGAACTGTCGCGTCGTACTACGCGGCGGCCGATCTCTTCGTGCTACCATCCCAGCTCGAAGCATGCCCAACGGTTGCGGTGGAGGCACTTGCGTGCGGAACGCCGGTCGTCTCGACCGATAGCCCCGGTGGCGTCGAGTTGGGGCGACTGTTCGGCGAAGACGTACAGGTGGTCCCGCGGGAGAATCCGGCCGCGCTTGCCGCAGCCATCTCCGCAGCCCTCGGCCGCGAGCGCCGAACCAGCCCACAAACCGACGCCGTGCTGGAGCGCGAGTTCCGTCCAGCTACGGTCGCGGCGCGGTTCTCGGCCATCTATCGCGAGATCACTCGTCCTCGGCGGGGTTGACACAGATCATGGTCCGAACCCGTCTCGTCGCGCTCGTTGTCGCGTCGCTGGTCGGCGCGGCTGCCGGGGCTCTGGCGCTGCTGTTGACATACAGCGTGTCTCCGGCGGTACGGATCGAAATGGACCGAGATCTTCCCGGGACGGCGCGCGGTTTCTTCCCAGCCGAACGCGGGGGTGGAAAAACGTTTGCCTGGACCGGCCGGACGGCCGAAATCGGATGGCCCGATCTCGATCGACGCGTGCCGTGGGCCTGCACTGTCAGCCTCCTCGGATGGAGACCCCCGACGGCCCCGCTGCCGATGGTGCGCTTCACTGCTGATGGCGTGGAGATGCTGGCGTGGACGGTGCGTGGCGAGAATGACGATGTCCGGTTTGAAGTCCCGGTGCGTCCGGAGGGCAATGGCCTGGTGCTGGCGCTGGCCGTGTCCGACACGTTTCGTCCGGCCGACGATCCGAGAGACCTGGGCATCGCCGTCGATCGCATCAGTTGCCAGCCGGCGTCAGGCCGCCTGGCAATGGCGCCGTGGCCGGTACTCGGCCGCGCCGCGCTCTCGGCGGCGATATTCGGTGCGGCGCTGGGCGCGATTGGATTGACGTGGCCCATTGCGGCCGCGGGAGCGCTGCTCGTCTCAGTCGCGCAGGCAGCCCCGCTCGCGGTGGGAATGGCTCCCTATTTTGCGGGGCGGCCGGCCGCGGTTCCGCTTTCGACGGGCTTCGCCATCGCGAGTGCTGTTCTGGTGATCGCGCTCGACATCTTCCGCCGTGAGCGGCTCTCAGGACCGGCCCGCGTCGTGATCGCGCTCTCGGCGGTGTTGTGTTACTTGAAGTTGCTCGTCGTGCTGCATCCCGACATGCCGCCCGGGGATGCCGTGTTCCAGGCGCATCGACTGGAATGGGTGCTGTCGGGCCGCTATTACTTCACCTCTTTGACGCCAGATGGATACCAGTTTCCCTACGGCATCTCCCTCTATCTGATCGCGGCCCCGTTTGCGTCGCTCGTCCGGGATCACGTCGCGCTGTTGCGTGGCGTGGTCTGCGTCGCCGAAATGCTCGCCGGCCTCAGCCTCTACGCCATCGTCAGCCGGACGTGGCGTGACAGCGCCGCCGGCATCGTTGCCCTTGTCCTCTTCCATACGACGCCGATTGCGTCGGCCGTGGTGGGAACGGGAAACCTGACCAACGCCTTCGGTGAATCGATCGCGCTGCTCACGGTGGCGACCGTGGTGTCGATGCCTCTGGCCTGGCCGGCGTGGGTCTGGTTGTCGGTGCCGATGCTGGTCGCGTCGGTGGCCTTCGTCGCACATTTCAGCACGTTTATGGTGTTGGCGCTCACGCTATGCGCCATCGGCCTGGTCTACTGCGTCGTTGGCGGTCCAACGCTGCAGCGCGCGGCGTCGTGCGTGCTCATGAGTCTCGGCCTGGCTGTCGTCGTGTCTGTGCTGCTGTTCTACGGCCACTTCTGGAGCACCTATCGGGGCCAGGCGGCGCGGCTGGCTGGCGAAGTCAAGACCATCGTCGCTGTGGATCAGAAGAAGTCCGGACCGGCGCCACAGCTGTCCCCGGTACCGGCGCCGCAACAGCCGCAGACGACCCCACAGACGGCTCGGCCTGCGCCACATCGACAACGCCCGTCGGTAATGGACAGACTCTCGACGCTGGGCCGGCGGACGCGGACGGCGTACGGATGGCCCCTGCCCGCGATTGCGATGTTAGGCCTCGTCCTGCTCATCAGGCGGAAGCTTCGAGACCGCCTATCTCTGGCGATTGCCGGCTGGCTTGTCACCCTGGTGGGATGCAGCGCACTCGCCGTGTTCACCCCGCTCGAGCTGCGCTACCAGCTTGCCGTCGCACCCGCGTTGGCCATCCTGGGGGGCTTCGCCGCTGCCGTGTGGTGGCGCGCAGCCGGCTGGCGCCGATGGGCGATTGCCGCGGTCCTGACCGTGATCGTTGTCGCTGGTACACGCGGCTGGTTCGACTTGATTCTCTAACCGAAGGCGGAGGCACGCCATGTCGCTCGTCACCGACGTCAATGCTCGCATTACTCAGGCGATGAAGGCGCACGATCAGGCCGTGCTGTCGGCATTCCGAATGCTGAAGGCGGCACTCGTCAACAAGGAGATCGAGAAGGGGCACCCGCTCGATGATGCCGAGGCCCACCAGGTGGTCAGCACCATGATCAAGCAGCGGCGCGAATCGATCGATCAGTTCCTGAAAGGCGGCCGGCAGGATCTGGTGGACAAGGAGACGGCTGAACTGAAGCTGCTCGAGTCGCTCATGCCTCCTCCCGTCGGCGCCGAGGAGATCCAGGCGACAGTCGACGCAGCCATCGCGGAAACCGGGGCGACCGGCATGAAAGACATGGGCCGCCTGATGAAGGCGGTGATGGCGGCGCTGGCCGGCAAGACGGTCGACGGCAAGACCGTTAACGAACTCGTCAGGAAGAAGCTGGCTGGGGGTTAGCGTCGGTGGGGGGGCGGCAGCCCGCCGCCCGAACCTGTCGTCAAGAGTCGAGAACCCCTCCGACACGATCGTCAGCAGCGCGTCGCGGGCAATCTTGAGTGCCTTCAGCTCACCTTCGTGGGCAGCGCGCATCTGAAGGCGTTCGACGATTTGAGCAGCGTCAATCAGATTCATGTCCGTGGTGCCAGAGACCCGGGGGCGCGCGGGGGCGACGGGCCAACCGCCCTCGAATCAATCCTCTCGAGGGCAGCGTCTCAGTTTTGATACAGCCGGGCAAGCGACAAGTAACGACATCTGGCGTCATGGCGTGATTTGGCGTCACTTGGTGTGAGGTGGCGCACCCTGAGCGGTCCCGACCCGAACTATTTTCCGGGTTCGACCGTCATAACGGTTGACAGGGTAGTTAACGGTCCTGTCTATCCTCCTCCGGGGCACTCGCCTCCCGACAAGGCGAGTGCCCACCTCCCCCGTTTCACTGGCCGCACAAACAACCCCCAATCAATCCAACGCGTTGGATTCAGGTCTGGCTTGGGTGGACACTACCTGACCGATCCCGCTGAGCGGTCAGGGTTGTGCTACGCTGGCATGCATCGATGTCCTCCGACCCGTCCGCGCCGGTCCCAACCGGACCATCTGAGGTCGCGCCTCCCCGGCTTGCCAGGTCGGCCGGGATCATTGGTGCCGCCACCATGACCAGCCGCATCCTCGGGCTGGTGCGGGACCAGATCATGGCCTACCTGTTCGGCGCGGGCGACCACATGGACGCCTACAACGTCGCCTTCCGCATCCCTAATCTGGTCCGCGACCTGTTTGCCGAAGGCGCGATGAGCGCCGCGTTTGTCCCGACGTTCACCCGCACGCTGACGCTTGAGGGTCGGGAGCGGGCCTGGCGCTTGGGCAATATGGTGATCAATGCCCTGGTTCTGACCACGCTCGCCGTGGTGGTGCTGGGGCTCGTCTTTGCCTCGCCGATTGCGACGGCGTTTGCGTCGAAATACGCCGCGGTGCCGGGCAAACTCGAACTGACCGTGATGCTGACGCGGATCATGTTCCCGTTTCTGACGATGGTGGCGGTGGCGGCGGCGTTGATGGGCATGCTGAACTCGCTGCACCGGTTCTTCGTGCCGGCGTTCTCCCCGGCGATGTTCAATGTCGGGTCGATTCTGTGCACGATTGGGCTGGTCCCGGTGATGCCCCTGCTCGGTTTGCCGGCGATCGTGGCGCCAGCGATTGGCGTGCTGGTCGGGGGAATGCTCCAGGCGGGCGTCCAATGGCCGTCGTTGCGTGCCGAGGGATTCCGCTACCACACAGGGCTCGATATCCGGGACGAGGGCCTTCGGCAGGTCCTGGTGCTGATGGGGCCGGGCGTGATCGGCCTGGCCGCTGTGCAGATCAACCTGTTGGTGAACACGATTCTGGCGACCGGCGAAGGCACCGGCGCGGTGTCCTGCCTCGGGTACGCGTTCAGGCTGATGTACATGCCGATTGGCCTGTTCGGCGTGTCGATTGCCACTGCCTCGCTGCCGACGTTGAGCCGGCAGGCGGCCCACAACGATCTGGCGGAGATGCGCGCCACGATCTCGCGTGGCCTGCGCCTGATGCTCATGTTGAATGTGCCGGCCACGGTCGGCCTGATTGCGCTGGCCACGCCGATTGTCGCGCTCATCTTCGAACACGGGCGGTTTTCGACGGCGGACACGGCGAACACGGCCGCGGCCTTGATGTTCTACGCGCCGGGGCTCGTGGGCTACTCGGCGGTCAAGATGGCCGTGCCTGCTCTCTATGCGTTGAAGGACAGCCGGACGCCCGTGATGGTCTCGATGGCCACGGTGCTCCTCAACGTGGGCCTCAATATCGCGCTGGTCCAGGTGATGAGTTTCCGCGGTCTGGCATTGGGAACAGCCGCCAGCGCGATCTGCAATGCGGCCATCCTGCTCTGGGTGCTGCGTGGGCGACTGGGCGGCCTCGACGGACGTCGCGTGGCAACCGCCATGGGCAAGATCTCTGTCGCGTCTGCGTTGATGGGCCTGGCTGCGTGGGGAACGGACTGGGCGATCGCGAGCGGGTTGCCGTCGCATACGCTGCCGGTTCTGGCATTGCGCGTCGGCGCGTCGATTGGCGTTGCCCTCGTCGTGCTGGACATCGCGGCGCGCGCGATTCACATCGAGGAATTCGTGGAGGCGCGGGCCACGGTCGTCTCACGGCTGAAGCGTCTGCGAGCATGAGCGAACGTCGGTCGCTCAATCCAACCGTCTACCGGATGGCGAGCGCGCACTTCGTCGCCGACGCCTACTCCAATCTGTATGTGCCGCTCCTGCCGGCGCTGATCTCCCGCTTGGGACTCTCGCTCGCGGCAGCCGGCATGATGGTCATGGTGTACCAGCTCGCGACCTCGGTCTCGCAACTGGGGTTTGGCCGGCTCGCGGATCGCTGGAATCCGCGCGTGCTGCTGGTGGCTGGCCCGCTCCTGTCGGTGGCGGTGTTGAGCCTGATAGGCCTCGTCTGGTCGCCGGGAACACTGGCGGCCTGCCTCATCATAGGCGGACTGGGCGGCGCCGCGTTCCATCCCACGGCCGCCGCCGTCGTCAATCGTCTTGGGGGCAGTCGGCGGGGGCTGGCCATGGCCATTCACATCACGGGCGGATCGATCGGCTACTCGCTGGGACCGATGGTGTTCGCGCCATATGTCGATCGTTTCGGACTTGGATGGACGCCGTGGCTGGCCATCCCGGGATTGATTCTGCTCGGTCTCGTGCTGGCCGGCTTGCCGCCGGTCAAGCCGTTCGGTGGTCATGGGCCGAGTGGATTCCGGCAGCTGCGGCCATTTGCACGGCCGTTGTTCTTTCTGTATGCCATCGTCGTGCTGAGAACGCTCACCTCGTTGGGATTTGCGACCTTCGTGCCCGTGCTGTTGACCCGTCGGGGATGGTCGGTTGGGATGGCTGGCGTGGCGATCTCCGTCTACCTGTTTACGGGAAGCGTCGGAGGATTCCTTGGTGGACCGCTCTCGGATCGGTTTGGAGCGAAGCGGATCATTGGCGCGTCGCTACTGGCGGCCGTGCCCTTCCTGGCGTTGGCGCCGTCGATGTCAGGCGGGTGGTTTGTCGTGATGATGGCGGTGGGCGGGTTCTTTCTGAATTCCACGCTCCCGGTCAACGTGACCTTTGCGCACCAACTCGCACCGATCAGCGCGGCCACGGTCTCGTCGCTGATGATGGGTGTCGCGTGGGGCACAGGCGGCCTGACTGTGCCTGTCGTCGGCGCCCTGGCGGATCGGTTTGGTATCGAGCCCACGCTGACGTTGCTGGCACTGGTGCCGCTGGCCGGCGCGGCGTGCGCCTGGCCATTGCCTCCCGGATCCGGGCACGGAACTTCGGATCCGAACGACGCCTCTGGTATTGTTGGAGTCTGATATGAGTCCGCCTTCTTCGCCCAACGCCTCGTACAGTTTCGGACCCGGCAGATTGACGCCCGCCGTCAAGGCGCTGATCATCGCCAACGTCGTCTGCTACCTGGCGACGTACGTGGTACAGACTGAGGCGGTCATCTACCTGTTCGGGCTTCGGCCCGGCGCGGTGGTCGAGGGATTGTGGGTGTGGCAGCCCGTCACCTACATGTTCCTGCACGGAGGGCTGTTCCATTTGCTCTTCAACATGCTGGCGCTCTGGATGTTCGGCGTTGAACTCGAGCGGTTATGGGGCACGCGGTTCTTCACGACGTACTACTTCGTCGCCGGTGTCGGCGCTGCACTGACCACCATTCTGTGTTCGCTGCTCTGGCACTTCGCTGCAACCCAGGACTCCTGGCTGTTCCAGTTCGCCGAGCCCCTGTACACGTTCCCTACGGTCGGGGCATCCGGTGCCATCTATGGCCTGTTGCTCGCCTACGGGCTGACATGGCCAAACCGTCCGATCTACGTGTACGCGGTATTCCCGATCCCCGCGAAGGTGTTCGTCATCATCTTCGGGGTCATCGAGTTGCTTTCGTCGATCAGCGGCTCGCGGTCGGGCGTGGCGCACGCGACGCATCTTGGCGGAATCGTCGCCGGATACCTGTACCTCGTCTGGCGACGGGGCAATATGGCGTCGCAGGTGCGGTCCCAGATCCTGCGCTGGCGGCTGAACAGGCTGCGTCGTCGGTTCAACGTCCACGAGGGCGGCCGCCAGAACGACACCAATCGCCGGATTCACTAGCGCCGTCGGCCGCGACGCCCCCGGGTTGCTGGACACCGCCCTCAGAATTGCTAGATGACGTCGACTGAGCACGACTTGATCGTCAGGCCCTACGCCAGCCAGGACTATGTCCGCCTGTTGGCCCTGTTGCGAGAGGTCTGGTCTCACAAGCGCGACATCGAGAACGACGTCCAGAATCGCTGGTGGTGGCAATGGGATGAGCCGCCACTGTACGTCGTCGAGGATCCTGCTCAGGGCACGCTCGCAGGCCTGTGCGCCTACATCCCGTTCGCGTTACGGACCAACGGCGTGGAGCTGCCATCCGCATGGTTCGTCGATTTCTACGTGCGGCCGGACTATCAGGGCAAGGGACTCGGCAAGCGCCTCACACAAGCGGTTCAGAACAGGCATGCGGTCACCGCGTCGCTCTCCCAGACGGCAATGGCCTACCGGGTGTTTCACAAGCTGGGTTGGAGCGACCGGTCCCCGGTCACACTCTACGTGCACCCGCTTCCGCGGCGATGGATGTTCCGGTCGGCATCGCGACAGCACCGGATCGTGACCGCTGCCATTGACGGCTCGCTATCGGTCTGGCTGGATGTTGACGCGCTGTGGATGCGGGTGAGGAACGAGTTTCCAGGCATCGCCGTTCGCACAAGCGCGACCCTGCTCGCGCGATACACGACACAGGGAAATCGCCAGTACGTCCTCGTGTGTGTCTATCGTGGGCAGGCGTTAGTCGGATATATGATCGTGCGCGTGGTTGATGCCCTCTCGAACAACGCCAGGTCCCCTCAGGGCCTGATTGTCGACTACCTCGTGCATCCAGGCGATGCGGCCGCGTTTGGCGCCCTGCTTTCCGAAGCGGCCTCGACGCTGGTGGCTCGCGGCGTCAACCGGATCTATGCGATCTCGACCCTGCCAGCCTGCCAGCGTGTCCTGCGCGCCCGCGGCTTCCTGTCTCCGTCCACGCCGCTGCTGGGACGCTGGGTCAAGGGCAATACCAAGTGGTTCACGTACACGGCGAAGGCGGTATCGTCTTTGCCCGTCCCGGCGGAGTGGCATTTGACACTCGGGGATTGCGACCTTGACTACGCGTGGTTCAGAGGCTGAGAACATGCGCGAGATCAGGGACGACCTCATCAAAGAGCACGCGGGACGCCGGTTCCGCTCCGAGTACGACTACGCGCTCTTTGAGTACTACCGCAGCGCCAAGCTGATCGCGTTTCTGGATCGCGCGGGCGTGCGGATTGGCGGGCGCGTGCTCGATTGCGGCTGCGGAGGCGGCGGCATGGTGCTGTCACTGGCCGAGCACGCGGACCACGTGACCGGCATCGATCCGATGGATCGATTCAGCCAGGCCGGCGTCACGCTGGCGCGCGAACGGCACATCGATAACGTGTCGTTTGTCCGCACCGATGGTATGGCGCTCCCCTTCGCCTCGGGCACGTTCGACCTCGTGTTATCGCATTCGGTCATCGAACACGTCGCTGACGCCGCGCGCTATCTGAAGGAATGCCGCCGCGTGATGAAGAATGGCGGCCGATTCTACCTGTCGACGGCTCCGTACCTGTCGCCGGCCGGGGCACACCTGCCCCGTCTCCTGGTGCCTGTACCGGTGCATCTGATCCTGGGGAGACCCCTGGCCTTCAGGACGTTCCGCTGGCTGGCACGCCACGCGCCGTGGATGCTGCGCGAGCCCGCCCACGAGAACTCATTTATCCGCGATGCGCGCCTAGGGCTCGTCAAGCACGATGACGTGTTGGAGAAAGTCCGGATGCGCCGGCTTCGCGGCCTGATCGCCGATGCCGGGCTGCGCGTCGTGCACGAGCATCTGCACGTGATCGGGAGTGTCCGGCGCCTGCCTCCCGCGATCAGTCGATGGCTCCGCGACAGCCGACTCACGCAGGACGTGGTGCTCGGCAATGTCGAGTACGTCCTGTCGCCCGAACTCTGAGCCCGTATCAAACCGCAGCCGGTCTTTCCCCCTGGGATCGCCACGCTCTAGCGTGGCTTGCAGACTTGCCGGGCTGTCCGCCTCCGCGCCAGAGCGCTACGGCGAGACCTGGACGAAGCTCAACGAGCGAAGTCGGGGAGCCCGGCGTTCCCGGGGTATCCCTGCGAGGCCCGCCGGGAGGATGCGGGTGCCGGACTGGCAACTGACGGGTGGTTGGCCCAATCTGCTGGCATCATGACCGCGTCGGGCGCGAGCGTGTCAGCGCCGACCCAAGCTCCATCAACCCCGACAGCCGCACAGCCACTTCTCCCGTCATCATCGGCTTGCCGAGATTGTACCGCCTCAGTTCGAAGATATCGGCGTCGGGGCCATTGTTCCCGTAGACGGTCGTCAACGCGCTCGAGAAGCCGTGCGCTTTCAGCAGGCCCTTCGTCGTGCTGTTGAAATCCCCACGCCGGCCGTTGGGATAGCAGAACAGGTCGCACGAGATGCCAAGACGTTCCTCGATGATGTGCTTCGAGATGCGCAGTTCGTCAGCGGCCCGTGCCGGTTCGCAGCGTGACATGATGACGTGCGTGTGGGTGTGGCTGCCAATCGAGACGAGGCCGCTCCGGACCATTTCAGCCGTTTCGCTCCAGGGCAGCGGGTCGTAGATCTCTGTGCCGCCCGCGGCGTGGTACACGCTGCATCCAGCGGCGCGTTCGATTCGGTCGACCGTCTGGTCTCGCCCTTCCTGCGGCAGGGCCTTGAGGCTCGAACGCAGGCGCCAATCGGCGGCCATCTTCGACTGGGCGTTTGTCAGTGCCAGGCTGAGCGACTCGCTCCCAATCGTCACATTGAGGACGTCGGCGGTCGCGTGGTTCACCGCGTACTCGACACGGTCGGTCCACAGGAAGCGGCGATTGTCGACGAAGTCGGTGGCCAGAAACACCGAGGCTGGCACCTGAAACTGCTTCAGGGCCGGATACGCCACCGAGTAGATCGACCGGTAGCCGTCATCGATGGTGATGACCGCGGTGCGCTGAGGCAGCGGTGAGCCGGTGGTCCATGCGCGAACCACGTCCTGCAGCGGGACGACGGTGTAATGCTGCGTCAGAAACGCCAGGTGCTGCTGGAACGCGCGGACGTGGACGTGCTTGCCCTCGTGGTTCTCGATGCCTTGATGTGAGTCGGCTGCCGTGAACCCGTGATACATGGCGATCACGACCCTGGCGCGGTTCAGGCGCCTCGCGGCTCGATACAGTTGAGTCCTGTAGAACACCGGGAGCAGAAAACGTTCTGAGGTCGGACCGGACATCGGGTGCCTACAGCGTTCCGCGCACGGAGCAGGTGTCGGGACGAATTACCGTCGGCATGCTTTTCTCATTACAGAACTGTAATCAGTCCACGCCAACGACACTTCTGTAATCCAAACGAGACCCTGTCGATAATTCGTCCCGACCCCTACGCTTCCGCAGATCTTGAAACCGTCTCTATAACGTCCCCCGGACGTACCCGCCATCGACGAGGATGTTCGTGCCGGTAATGTAGCTGCCTCGATCAGATGCGAGGAACACCACCATGTCAGCGAGTTCGGACGGTTCAGCCATCCGCCCAAGTGGGATGTTCTGCACGGTCCGGCGCTCGACGGTCTCGACCGGCACGCCTTCCCGGCGCGCCGTCGCCTCGGCGAGTTCGATGACGCGATCCGTGCGCGTGTACCCGGGGGCCACGCTGTTGACGAGAATGCCGTCCCGGGCCAGCTCATTCGACAGGGTCTTGGACAATCCCACGACCGCGGGCCGGAGCACGTTCGAGAGGATGAGGCCGGCCACGGGCTGCTTCGACGAAATCGACGTGATGTTGATGATGCGCCCGCCGCCGCGCCGCTTCATGTGCGGCACGGCTTCGTAACACAGGTCCACCACGCTCATCAGCAACAGGTCGACGGCAGCGCGCCAGTCCGACGAGGTCAGCGCGCTGAAGAGCCCCGCTTTGGGCCCTCCGGAGTTGGTGACCATGATGTCGAGACCGCCGAAATGTTCCACCGTCTGCTGCACCAGCCTCGCGATATCTGCCCGCTTGGTCAGGTCGGCCGCGATGGCGAACACCTCGGCGCCGGTCGCGGCGGCGACCTCCGCGGCTGCCGCCTCGAGCGTCGGCATGTGGCGCGCGCACATGGCGACCCGCGCGCCTTCGGCGGCCAATCCCATGGCGGTCGCCTTGCCAAGGCCCCGGCTCGCCGCGCATACCAACGCCACTTTTCCGTGCAGTCCAGTATCCATAACAATGCCTCGTACTTAGCCTGTCTCGTCATTCCGGCGAACGCCGGAATCCAGCCAGGGTTCCTCTCTGGATGCCGGATGCCACCCCAACGCGGCTGCCGCGTTGGGGACCCCGGATGCCGCCGGCATGACGAATCACACAAGTCAATCGCGCCCCGATCTCGCGTTACCTCCGGAAATAGTCATCCGTCTTGTCGATCCAGTCCTGCCGAATCGGGCTGAAGACGTCCAGTTCAACCGTGTCTTCAAGCGCCTCGGCCTTGTGCGCGACCCACGACGGGATGCACAGCACGTCGCCTGCACGCAGGATGATGGAGGCATCATTGATGTCGAACTTCAACGCCCCCTCGAGGATGTAGGTCATCTGCTCGGACTCGTGATCGTGCGTCGGCACGATGGCGCCACGCTTCAGGTACACCATGGCCATCATCTCCCGTTCGCCGCTGATCACCTTCCGTGTGATCTCCCCGGTCACCTGCTCGTGCGGCATCTCATCCCACCGATACTGCCGGACCTCTGGCGTCGCCATGCTGTCCACCTCTCTCCGGCCCTTCTCGAACCGTGACGCAAATCTTGGCGATCCACGTCCCGGCCACCACCGGTCACCACCCCAACGCGGCTGCCGCGTCGGGGGCCCTGGCCACCACCGGTCGGGCGCAATCATAGCACCCGGAACCCGATGATATAATTAGACTTTCCGTGAGTCACGATCAGAGTCGATGTGGCGGGCTGACTTCTCCGGCAGTCGCCGGCTGGCGCCCCCGTGAGGACCCATGATGGAGATGCAGCCCCTGGCTGATGCGACAGGCGCACCAGCCCTCCAGATGCCACAACCGGGACCGGATGTGCTGCGGCAGGCGTACCGCACGATGTACTTGTCGCGGAAGATCGACGACAAGGAAATCCAGCTCAAGAACCAGAGCCAGATCTTCTTCCAGATCAGCGGCGCTGGACACGAGGCAGTACTGGTGGCGGCCGGTCTCTGCCTCAAGCCTGCCCACGACTGGTTCTTTCCGTACTATCGCGACCGGGCACTCTGCCTGGTCCTTGGCGTCTCCCCGTACGAAATGTTCCTCCAGGCAGTCGCTGCGGCCGACGACCCGGCCTCGGGCGGACGCCAGATGCCCTCGCACTGGGGCAGCGCCAGGCTGAACATCGTCTCGCAGGGCAGCGCCACCGGATCGCAGTGCCTCCATGCGGTTGGCTGTGCGCAGGCGGGCCTGATGTACGCCACGCTTCCGGGCATCGACGATGGCGAGCGGCGATTCAAGACAGATGAGGTCGCGTACGTCTCGATCGGAGACGGCACGACGAGCGAAGGTGAGTTCTGGGAATCCCTGAACACAGCCTGCAGCCTGCGCCTGCCAGTGGTCTACCTGGTCGAGGACAACGGGTGGGCCATTTCGGTGCCGGTCGAAGTCCAGACCCCGGGCGGCAGCATTTCCCGACTCGTGAGTCACTTCCCCAACCTGTTGGTCGCCACGGCCGATGGCACCGACTTCGGCGACAGCTTTCGGGCGATGTCCGAGGCGGTGGCCTATGCGCGCGCGCGCCGCGGCCCGGCTCTGGTTCACGCGTCGGTCATCCGCCCGTACTCCCACTCGTTGTCTGACGATGAGCGGTTGTACAAGACGCCTGAAGAGCGGGAACAGGAAGCCCGGCGCGATCCGGTCAGGAAGATGGCTGCCTTGCTCCGCACACAAGGCCTCCTCTCCGAAAAGGAGTTCGATGCCCTCCACGCCGAGGTCGAGCGTGAGATAAACGACGCCGCCAAGCGCGCGCTTGGCGCGGCCAAACCCGCCAGGGACACGGCCGCGCTGTGGGTGTTCTCGCCAGACGTCGATCCGGCCTCCGAGGCGTTTGCCACACTGCTTCAGCCAGACGGCAAACCCGTCACGATGGTGGCGGCCATCAACCGCACGCTGAAAGACGAAATGGCGATCAATCCGCGCATCGTCGTCTTCGGCGAGGATGTCGCCGACTGCAGCCGCCGGGCCAGTCTCGAGGAGGTGCAGGGCAAGGGCGGCGTGTTCAAGGTCACGCATGGCCTGCAGCGTACGTTCGGCGCCGACCGGGTGTTCAATTCCCCGCTGGCCGAGGCGAACATCATCGGCCGCGCGGTGGGCATGAGCGTTCGCGGATTCAAGCCGGTGGTTGAGATCCAGTTCTTCGACTACATCTGGCCGGCCATGCAGCAGTTGCGCGACGAGATGGCGATGATGCGCTATCGATCCGGCAATACGTGGGCGTGCCCGATGGTGGTGCGCGTGCCGATCGGTGGGTATCTGCGCGGCGGTGCCCCGTACCACAGCCAGACCGGGGAGAGTATCTTCGTCCACTCGCCAGGCATTCGAATCGTGTATCCATCAAACGCGCAGGACGCCGCCGGGTTGCTGCGGACCGCGATCCGATGCGACGATCCGGTGATGTTTCTGGAGCACAAGCACCTGTACCGGCAGACGTACAACAAGGGCGAGTATCCCGGTCGCGACTACACCATCCCGTTCGGTAAGGCCGCCGTGAAGCGCGAGGGCACCGACGTGGTGGTCGTCACGTGGGGCGCGCTCGTGCAGCGGTCGCTGCTCGCCGCCCAGCAGGCCGAGAAGGACGGCATCAGCGTGGCGGTCGTTGATCTGCGCACGCTGGCGCCTTGCGACTGGACCAGCATCGGCGAATGGGTGACGCGAACAAGCCGCGTGGTCATTGCGCACGAAGAACAGCTGACCTGCGGATTCGGGGCGGAAATCGCCGCACGGATCGCGCAGGATCATTTCCAGCACCTGGATGCCCCCGTCCGGCGAGTCGCGTCGCTCGATACTCCCGTCGCGTATTGTCCGGATCTCGAAGACGTGATCCTGCCAAACGCCGCGAGTGTGCTCGCGGCCATCCAGGAAACGGCTCGATACTAGCGTGGCACCCGTCGCGGAGACTCTCGACGTGATGACATCCGACGCCGACACCTCAATCCCTGGCCGCCTGGAGCGGCCTTCGAGGGCGACGCTCCGCGCGCTGGCCGTCATCCTGTCGGCGGGATTGCTGCTGAAGCTCATCCCGATTGTGGTTCTGGCGATGTCCCCGCCATTCACGCTGGGAGACCTTGACCGGTACGCGTACGCCGGGGCCTATGTCGCCGATCATCCCGGCCGTTGGATGTGGTTGAGGGACGTCGTGCAGTTCGGACAGTACCTCAAGGCGCCGCTCTACCCTGCGTTGATGTGCGTCATCGCCCTCATCTGGCGTTCCGGGTTTCCGTTGAACGCGGCCATTTTCCAGGTTCTGATCTCGGTGGCCAGCGGCGTCGCCATGTTCAGGATCGGCCAGCGGCTCCACTCATCAAAGACGGGCCTGATCGCGACCGCGCTCTACATGTTCTACCTGCCGAACTTCGCCACTCCGATGTTCGGGCAGGAGGCGTTGTTCATCCCACTCTCGCTCGCAGCCTTCTCGCTGCACCTGGAGTTGGTGGCGACCGGGGGGCGTCCGAGGGCGTTTGCGTTGGCTGGTTTTCTGTACGGCCTGACCGCGCTGACGCGTTCGCTGCCTCTCTATTACCTGCCTCCGGTGGCCGCATTGCACGTGCTGTGGGCGCCTCGTCGACGCCCGGCGATCCGGCAGGCGACGGCCCTGCTGGTCGGAATGTTTCTGACCATCCTGCCCTACAGCTTCTTCATCTCGTCCCGGTGGAACCACTGGGTGTTCGTCGATACGCAGGGTGTGCGCGCCGTGGTCGAGACCTACTCCGATCATCCGGATTCCCACAGGCCGGGCATGGTCGAATCGCTCAGCATGGTGGCCAAGGCGTTCGTAGCCTCGCCGGTCAAGGAAACGCAGCGGCGGATCAGCCAGGCCCGCGCGTTCTTCTATCTGAAGGGCGGCCAGTGGCTGCAGGTCGATGCGCCCCGGCTGGCGACGTCGGCGGGCGCGTGGACGCTGAAGGCGTTGGTACATCTGGTCTACGATCTGCCGACAGCCGCAATCCTGTTGTTGTCGCCGATCGGTTTCGCCCTCGCAAGAGGACGGCGTGAGGCGATGTATCTCATCCTCTGGCCGCTCGTTGCCCTCGCGCTGATGATTGCCTTCCTCTGGAGCGGGGGGCGATACACGGCGTCGTTTCTTCCACAGCTCATGCTTGGGGCATCCGTCGTGCTCGCCGGAGGCTGGCGCCGGCCGAATCGTGGCGCGATGGTGCTGGCGATCGTCTGCGCCGCCATCATCGCCATCCCAGTTGGACTGTCGGTGCCACTGACAGCTTGGGGCCGCGCCGACTACGGCATCAGGTTCAAGGCCGTGGCCGTCGACGGGCCGCAGTTGGGACACATGTCACGAGAAGCCGGCTTCAGTACGTTCACCGACGGAGGACGCGTCGAGTTGGCACTGACACCCGATAGCCGCCAGCCGACTGGCGAGACCGGAACCTGGATCGAAGTTCGGGTGGACGGCGTGCGTCAGCCAATGGTCCGGTGGGCTCCCGGCAAGACCGAACGCGTCGGTATCAGCACGCCCGCCAGGCTGGTGTTCATCGAGGTGCGACTGGTGTCGGGCGCAGGTCGATCGATCGACATCGCCGGATCGACGGAGATAGAGGTCGTCGTCGGCCGCGCCGGCCGTAGTTGACCGCGCTGACGACCGCCCCGTGTCTTTCATGATGGAGCCCGGGGTCGTCAGACCCCGGGTTGCCCGTCGAGACAAGTGGATTCCGGTGAGGCCCCCCCCCCGCGCCCACTCTGCTCGCATCCATCATGGTAGGCTGAGCACCGCATGAGCCTCATGTCGAGAACCGGACATGGCTGGACCATCCTGATGGCCAGCAGCGTCGCCGCCCTGGTAGTGGTCACGGCGCTGCTCTTCACGGCCCGCGGCACCGGCGACATGAAGATCTGGGAACGCTGGACCGGCAATGCCCTGCGTCTCGGCGTCGTGGCGGGGTTTCGCGAGAACAACAACGACTACCCACCGTTGTCGGATGCCGTCCTCTGGGTGACCGGCCACGCCGGGAACGCCGCGGGGCTTCCCGTTGCGACCGCCATCAAGTTGTCGCTCGTGATCTTCCTGGCAGCCACCCTGATCCTCTTCTTCGGGTGGGTCAATCGCGCCTCGCTCACGCTGGGATTGTGGTCGGTGTTCGTCCTGAACGCGGTGGGCATGGGCTATCTTGATATTTACGCCGTGCCACCGCTCATCCTCAGCCTCTGGGCGCTGCAGCAGTCGAGACCGACGGCGGCCGTCACGTGGTTCACGGTGGCGTGCCTCGTCAAGTGGCAACCGCTCCTCATCGGGCCGTTTCTGCTCCTGCACGTCGGCCGCGCGTGCTGGCCACCTTCATCAGAGAACGTGCGCCGATTTCTCGCGATGCTCGTGCCGTCGGTGCTGCTGCTCGTCGTCGCGATCGCGGTGTTTGACCCGTACCCGTTCTTCCGCGCGTTCGCCAAGAGCCTCGGGCATCGGGCGCTGAGCGGCGACACGCTCAACTTGCCGTGGATTGCCACGTGGATTCAGCAGGCGGTCACGCATGGCATGGCCGGGTTGACGGGCCAGGTTGTGGGCATTCCAAGCGCGCCACTGTGGCTCAGGCTGCCCTTCAAGCTCCTGTTCGCCTGGCAGTTTCTCGTCCTGCTCCATCGGTATGTGAATGGCCCGGTGGCGACCGAACGCACGCTGGCGTACTCACTGGTCGGGTTCCTCGCTTACGTGACGCTCAGCAGCGGCGTGCACGAAAACCACTGGTTCGTGCCGAGTTTCCTGGCCATCGCGCTGCTCCAGTACGGGCGCCAGTGGCTGAAGGTCGCCGTGGCCGTTGGCGTCATTGCCAATCTCAACCTGCTGCTGTTCTACGGCATCTCGGGACACGGCCTGGATTTCACTCGCGTCGTGGGCATCGATGTCACGGTGCCGCTGGCCGCGGTAGCCGTGGCGATGTACTTCTGGCTTGCGACTGTGGTCCGGCGCATGGACCAAGCTGGTTGGGAGATCGCCGCCGCCCGCTAGAAAATGGGGTCGGACCTAATTTCAGTTCTTGGAACCTCAACGAGGCAGGTTGGCAACTCTTGAAATTAGGTCCGACCCCATTTTCTTCGCGAGGCTATTCGAGCACCCGCCAGTGAGCCAGTCTGCCAGGACCACTTCCGCGCTGAGGCACAATCCGGATCTGATCGATCTCGCCCGCAGAATCCGGCAGCGTGTGCTGATACTCAACCAGACCGGGCGCCGGCGATGAGGTGACCATGATGTCCGCCGTGTATTTCTCGCGCCCCTTCGACAGATACACCACCTTGTAGTCGTGCGCCGCGTCGAGTCTGAATTCCACCTTGCGCATGGCGTGCGGCCGGTCGAGGAAGAGCGTCAAGCCCGCGTCGAATACCGTCGCGGCGTTCGCGTCCTGACCTGATTCGGCCGGGCGGTAGCCGAGCGCCGCCGACGCCCGGACGCCAACAAACCCGCGCGCGTAACCGTCGAGGAGGTACGTGGCTCGCCCGAGGTTCAGATCGACGATGGCCGTCCAGCGATCGGCCGACCAGAGCGGCCCACGGGTGACCAGTACGAGCTTGTCGTAGTAGGCCGCCACGCCAGGATCCTCGATAACGTTGGCCTGGGTCTCGAGCGTCGCGCCGTAGCCCGGAGGCGTCGCCCGCAGGTAGTGGCCGACTCGCCACGGCACCTTCGTCGGAAGCCGGGCCATCAGCGGATCCGCCAAGCCCGCGCTATCGATGATGTGTAACTGCTGCTTCGCGTAGTAGCCGTCGAAGCCCACCGAAATCGTCACGGCCACCTTCTGGCCGCGATCGACGACGCGCTTGACGTTGGCCTGGCGTCGCGTGACGATGCCGGTGCTGAACCCCGTCTTGCGAATCAGTCCGGAGTTCTGAAAGTAGTAGCGCCGCTCGTCGGTGATGCCCGATGGCGGTTCATAGCGGCCGTCGTACGCGCTCGTGCTCAGGAGCGGCGGAAGCGGACAGAACACACCAAGCCCCAGGGCAGCCACCGCCGGAGCCCACGCCAGCAGGCGGCTCTCGAACATCGGGTAGCGCGACAGCAGCGCCACGGCCATCACGAACGGCGCGGCGAAAAAGCGTCCGCTCATGAAGTCGCCGCCAACGCCCACGGTGAACAGCAGCGAGAGGATCAGGCCAAGCGCGAACGGCAGGTCGCGCCGCTTCACGAGCATGGTCACAGCTACGGCGGCCCCAATGACTGGAAGCACGATCGGATCCTGCTGCCACGAGTCAGTCAGATACATCAGACCATGCGGCCACAGGTCAGCAAAGGTCACATTGGGCGGCAGCTTCGCGTACACGGTGTTCGGCAGCGGGAAGCCGTAGTAGACGATGGAGAACGCTTCCCAGGCAGCGAACGGGAGCATGCCGACGACCACCGGCGCGATGGCGCGGCCGCGGAGCCGCCAGGCCTCGATCGCCACGGCCGGCAGCACGAGCAGGCCGGTGTCGAGGCGGTTGATCAGGAGCAGCGCCGCCAGGAGCGACAGCCACGCCAACCGTGTCGTCGATCCGGCCTTCGACGACCGACCCCACACCAGCACGAAAATCACCAGCAATACGTTCGTGAGAGGGTTCTCAAGGCCCGAGGTGGAATAGTCCACAAAGGCGCGCGAGCCCAGCAGGGCGATGGCCGCGAAGACCGCCATGGGCACCGACACCGCAAGACGCCACAGCAGGAGGGCCACCGTCGCCAGCGTCAACGCCATCGACAGGCCGAGTACCGTCAGGTACAGCTCGCCCGTCACCGTGCGAACGGCCGACACCGAGAAGAACCAGAGAGCGTGCGTGAAGACCTGCACGCGCTCGGCCGGATTCCAGCGCATGCCGATCCCGCTGATGAAGTTCTCCACCGCCCGGAACGTGATGAACGCGTCGTCGCAGAGCCAGGCCGTACGGATCAGGACGTACGCCACTGCGATGAGGGCCGCCGCGCAGACGATGTGACGGGATCGCGCGTTCACGAGTGACGTGGCTCCTCGGATCGTGTGCGCGGGGACGAAGCACACGCGGCATCGAATCGGGTAGCACAGCGGGACGCGGCGATGAGCAGGGCCGTCGAGGCACCAGCCCAGCACAGTCCGAGCAGGACCGCCACCCACGCCGGAATGACCCGTAGATAAAAGAGGTAGATCCACCAGAAGTCGAGGCTGAAGGCGAACTGCTGCGAGAAATCCCGCTTCGCCTCCCCCTCGCCCTTTTCAATTACCGGTCGTGGCTCGAGCCCGAACAGGTGTTTCGCTACGGTGGGTACGGCTGCGGCGGCCGCCTTTGCGTTGAGCGCGAGCGGGCAATTCGACCACTCGTGCATCCGCGCTTCGTACGAGGGCCCGCCCACGCTCCTGGCGAAGTTCACGCGCACCTTGGCAAAATCAACCAGCACGCCCGGCACCTGGATGGCCGCGCTCGTCAGGCACAACGCAAGCAGCGCACGGCGCGCGCCACCGGTAAGCTGCGACAGCCACAGCGCGACGGCTACCATGAGCAACGGCAGCAGAGGCACAAGATACCGCGGCCCGTATGATCGGCCCCCGGCCCAACTCCCAAGCTGCGCGTAGAACAGCGTAAAGATGACGGCCGTCGCCGTGGTCATCCACGCGAACCGCGGATGCAGCCGTCGCGAGGCCACGAGCGCCGGAACGGCAGCCAGGACGCAGGGCGAGTAGAGGATGATGGACCCGCCGGGCGACAACAGCAGGCCCCAGAGACCTTCGACCAATGAGCCGCCCATGCCCAGCGTGTCGTCCCTGAGATAGCCCGTTTCGATGGGCGATCCGAATCGGACGTTGTTGTACCAGCCCCACACGACGATAGCGGGCAGAAGGCCGGCGAGCCACCACGATGCGAGCCGAATCGCCTCTCCGTACGACCGACGCATCCGTCGACCGGGGACTGACGCCGATCCGTACGGCCCCCGGGCATCGCCCAGGCGCGCCCATAGGATGACGCCCATCGACGGCACGGCAGCCAGTATCAGTTCGTGCCGCGTCAGCAGCGCGAGACCACACATGAGGCCGGCGGCCAACCCGTGCCGCGGATGGCCAGCCTCGGCGGCCTTCAGCGAGAAGTAGACCGCGGCCAGAAGCAGCGCCGCGGCCAGCGGCACGTTGAAGCCGAACTTGCTGTACGGCCAGAGCGCTGACGAAAATGCCGTGATCCAGGCCGCCGTCGTTGCGGTACGAGCCGATCCGCTCAACCATCCCGCGAGCAGCCACGTGAGCCACACCACCAGCGCGGCCGCCCACGCGTTGCCAAGTGCCACCGACGCCTTGGTCAGCATCTCGATGCTGATAGAGCGCGTGGGCAGCACCGATGCCGCGGCGCGCCCGGCGAGGTAAAACGGCACGTTCCAGATGGATTGGAGGAGACCGAAGGGTGAATACTGGCGGCCATCCGGGCCGAGATACGCCAGGTTGCCCACGACGTCGCTCGAAAGCGCCACCGTTCCATGCTCGACAATCTGGCGCGTCACGTCGTAGGCGGCCACGGCGTCAGTTGTCGCGAGGCTCCCGCCGGCCGTGCCCACGTACACCGTCAGCGCGAGCGCAGCGACCAGGAGTCCGAGCCACCGGTCCGGGAAGTATCCTGCTGGGGCGTGGCTCATGAAGAACGTGATATGGCTCAAGTGATTTCGGGCGCCAACACCATGCGCGCGTCAGCCCGGGATCGCGTATCGGTAGAATATATACTGTAACGATACCGGGTTCGAGCCATGAGGCTTGCGCGCTGCCACCCTGATGCCATCCTGGATCTAGTATTGTGACCCTGCGAGGCCTGCACCTCAATCCGTCGAGGGTCGTGCTGGCCATCACGCTCGTGATGGCGCTGGTGCACTTTGCCGGCCTGTTTGCCCGCGGCGTTCGTCCACGCGTCATCCGCGGCGACGCCGTCCACTACTACGTCCAGCTCCGGTCGGCGGTCTTCGATCACGACCTGGATTTCGCCAACGACTACAACGGGCTCTACACACTCGATTTCAAGATTTCCGTGCCGCCTCCGGGCTACACGGTGACATATGAGCGCACGGCAACCGGCCATGTCCGCAACTTCATGCCGGTCGGACCCGCACTGCTCTGGGCGCCGCTCTTCCTGGTCGTCACCGGAGCCACTTACCTGCTCTCGCTTGCTGGGCTCGCGTACTCGCCCGACGGCTTCGGCCTCGCGCTCCAGTTCGTGCCCGATGTTTGCGGAGTGGCCGCGGCGGGCCTCGCGACGTGGTTCGCCTTCCTGTTCGTGCGCAGTCTGAACGGGCCGCGAGCCGCGCTCGGCGCGACGCTCGCCATGCTGGTTGGCAGCCCACTCATCTACTACGCCATCGTCGCTCCGGCGTATTCGCACACGCTTTCGGCGATGGGCGCGAGTGCATTCCTGCTCTACTGGTGGAACACGCGCGATCGGACCGATCTTCGCCGCTATGCTGCCCTCGGCGCGCTGGCGGGTCTCACGGCGCTCATCCGATGGCAGGACGGATTGCTGCTGGCGACAGTTCTGGTGGATATCGTCGTACACACGCGGGCCGGTCGGTTCTCGCGCGCTGGTCTCGTCGGTTTCTGGTTGTCGCGCCTGGCCGTCGCCGGAGCCGCCGCCCTCGTGGCCTTCACGCCCCAGATGGTCGTGTGGCAGGCGCTCTACGGCCAGCCGCTCACCATTCCGCAAGGCGCCGGGTTCGTGCGCTGGACCGCGTCACAGGTGACCGCCGTCCTCTTCTCTCCGGACCACGGCCTCTTTTCGTGGACACCCCTGGCCGCCGTGGGGCTCGCTGGTCTCGTTCCGCTCTGGAAGAAGCAGCCGCGCCTCGTCTTCACCCTCGCGCTGTTCTTTCTGGCCAGCACCTACATCAACGGCGCCGTGGCCGACTGGTGGGCCGGTGAAGCGTTTGGCGCCCGCCGGTATCTGAGCTGCTTCCCGATTTTCGTGGTGGGACTGGCTGAGCTCCTGACTCTCGACGGCATCCGGGGCACGGTCTCACGTGTCGTGACGATCATCCTCGCAACAGCCAATCTCTTCCTGCTGGGCCACTACGAAATCTTCATGATTGGCCTGACCAAGCTTGCGCCGTACCCTGAAACCTGGTACGCGCTCTGGGTTGAACGCTTTCTCGTGCCGATGCGGGTTATCAGGCACCTGCTGAAGTAGGGCGGCCGCGGACCATGACAAGCCAGAGCATTTCGACGCAGAGCAAGCACAGCGGTTGGGCGCGACGGCTGATTGCCATGATCGTACTCGGCATCGTCATGACCGTGCTGGTCGCGACGGTTCTCTTCGTCGTCGAGTTGATCCTCCGGGATCAATTCGCGCAGAGCCTCTATCGTGAGGCGCGCCGGCGGCCGCCACATCCTTTCCTGCAGGTGTTGGGTGGCTACTCGGTACCTGTGAATGCCAGTGGGTTTCGTGGCGATCCCATCACGGAAGAGAAGCCAGCGGGAACGTTCCGCATCGTCGCACTTGGTGGATCGACGACGCTGGGCGTGGCCAACGACTACCAGGAGACCTACCCGTTCTACCTCCAGCAGATGCTGCGCGAGCGGTATCCGAGTGTGACGATTGAAGTCCAGAATGCGGGCGTTGCCTGGTATTCGACCGCACACCTTCTGGTGAACTACGAGTTGCGCGTTCGCCCCTTCGAGCCCGACCTTGTCGTCGTCTTCGAAGCCATCAACGACCTCTATCGAAGCTTCTCGCCGCCGTGGTGGGCGAATGGTCCGTTCAAGCCCGACTACTCACACTTCCTCGGACCGTATACACGCCTGCTCGGACCGGATGTCGACGCCGTCTCCGCGGCGCCCCGGCCGCTAGGCAGCGAGTGGCTGTTGTGGCGCAACCTCAAGCGCCGATTCGGCAACGAACCGACGCCGTACGACAATCACGCCGCAAACGTTGCCAGGGTGACCGCCCGTCTGCAGGCACGCCCGGTTCAAACGTTTCGGGCGCTGCCCATCTTTCGCCGCAACTATCAGCGCCTCGTGCGCAACATCCTTGCCGACGGCCACACCGTGGTGGTCGCCTCGCAGCCCTTCCTGTTCGCGCCCGACCTCTCACCCGCCGACAAGGCGCTCCTCTATTACCCGCAGATCTTCTGCGCCGAGGACGGCTTCTACCCGAACCTCGACTCGATGGCCGCCGGCATGCGCCAGTTCAACGCCGAGGCGCGGGCCGTGGCGGACGCGGCACACGTGCCCTTCCTCGATTTCGAGTCCGCGGTGCCCAAGACCGGCGAGTACTTTTCGGATGACGTCCACCTGCGGGCGTCGGCGAACCGGATCCTGGCGCGGATCGTGTTCGATTGGATCGTCGCTGAGAAGCTCATCAACCCGCAGTTGCCTGGCAGTAAGCCGCCAGACCGTCGGTGACCGTGCCTTCGATGTCCGTGCGTCTGGTGTCGTGGCCGCCTATTCTTCCGCTGGCGGATCCGTTATTGGTTGCTGGCGCGTCGTCCGGCGCGTAATGACCACGCCGAGCAAGATGGCCGCCGCGCCGCCGGCCTTGGACCACGTGATGTGCTCGCCCAGAAATACGGCGGCCACCGTCATCGCCACCAGCGGTGTCACGTTCGAATACACCGCTGTCCTGATATTGCCGATTCGCTGCACGGACGTGTACCAGATCAGGTACGCCACGTTCAGGGCGAGGATGGACGAGAGCACGACGGCCATCCAGACCCACGCGTGGATCCGGCCCGTGTCAATCCGGACCAGCTCCGAAAACGCTGCGGGCACATAGAGCGCCGTTCCGATCGCCATCGTCAATCCGGTCACCACGAGCGGCGAGAGCCGGTCCAGTAGCGCTCGCGACCCGACGGTGTAAACCGCCCAGCACACCACGGCACCCATGGTCAGGAAATCCCCGGCGAGCGACGCCCCTCCGAATTGTGCCCCGGTCCCGACCACCATGTAGATGCCGGCCACGGACAGGCCGGCGCCGACCCACTGAACCCGAGACACGTTCTCGTGCCCGGCGAGCGCGCTGGCCAGGGCGACGGCAACGGGCGAGCAGCCCAGCAGCAGTGAACTGTTCGAGGCCGTCGTCCGAGCGAGGCCGCCCATGAAACACAGTTGGTAGACGAAGTGCCCGATGATCCCGAGCAGGGCGAGGCGGAACCAGTCGCGACGAGACAGCGATGGCCAGCCCTTCGCCAGAATAGCGACGAGAAAGATCGCCGACGCGATACACAGGCGAAGGGCGTTGAAGGACTGGTGGGGAATCTCCGCGAGCGCCGCTTTGACGAGGCTAAAGTTGCCGCCCCAGATGAGCACCATCAGGAGCAGCAGGCCGTCAAACGGCGTCAGCGCAGACCAGCGACGCACAGGGCACCAATCCGGTCGGATACCGACGGAGGGCCCACCTGATGGAGCCCGCCGCCGGAGGACCGGAGAAGTCGCGCCAGACTAGGCGCCGAACGGCTTGAGGAAGAACAGGATCAGCGAGATCAGCAGCACGTAGATCACGAGCGACTCGATCAGGACGAGACCCAGGATCAGGTTGCCACGGATGTCGTTGGTCGCCGAGGGGTTGCGGGCGATCGCCTCGACGGCGGCGCTGATGCTCCTGCCCTGCGCCAGCGCGCCGAAGGCCGCCGCGAATGCCAGAGCGAAACCGGCCGTGATGATGGACCAGCGTACGATCTCGACGGTCTTCGACGCCGCCGCCGTCGTGGGCTCCTGCGCGTACAACGGGCTCACCACACCAATGGCCACCACCAACAACAGCAGAACGAGTGCAAATCGCTTCTTCACAACCACAGCCTCCTCAATAACTACCAGGGTATCACTCTCAGGCCGCCACGCGTTCCGCGTGGTGGGCCGCCTCGTGTCCATGTGCGTCGTCATGTCCGTGCTCGGCCGCCACTGCACCTCCGAGGTAGATCATCGTCAACATGACGAAGATGAAGGCCTGGAGCGTGGCCGTGATAATGCCCAGAAACATCATCGGGAGCGGCACCAGGAACGGCACGATGCTGAACAGAATCAGGATGACCAGTTCCTCGCCGAAGATGTTGCCAAACAGCCGGAGCGACAGCGACAGCACCCGCGAGAAATGGCTGATGACTTCGATGGGCAGCCAGACAATCGCCAGCGACCAGTGCGCGCCGGGCGGCACCGCGAAGTGTTTGAGATACGACACGATGCCCTGCGACCTGATGCCCTGGGCGTGGTAGTACACCCAGACGGTCACCGCGCATCCCAGCGTCACGTTGATGCTGCTGGTCGGCGCCATCAACCCGGGGATGAGCCCCATCAGGTTGCCGAACAGGATAAAGATCCCGATGGTCCCAACCAGCGTCAGGTAGCTGCGGCCTGTCGGCCCCACCATCACGTCGAGCATCTCGGCCAGACCGCCGACGATGTCCTCGAAGATGATCTGCAGCTTGCCGGGATTCTCGACGCTCAACCGCGACTTCACGACGAAGGCCAGAATCGCCACGGCGAACACAATCAGACAGACCATCACGATGTAGTTCGGGATGGGCGCCGACGGGTTCTCGACATGGAATCCGAGAAGGCCAAGCAGGCTGTTCACCAGCGGACCGAACGGGGCGTTGGCCGCCTGCACGATCCAGAGCGTGTGTTCGAGCTTTTCCATAGCCGAAATCGGATAACGTCAACCCGCGTAGCGGCCCTGCCGCCGCGGTTCTGGAGTGCCGCGTAAAGAATGAAGAATAGCGTATAAACAGGCCGTCAGTAAAGCGTTTGCCCTGGTTCTCCAGCGCATGGCTATTGAGCCGGACGGCGCAAATAGCAGATACTGAACGCTCGCCTCCCCAGACGCCGGCGCGAAGACGCTGGCGAAGGGCGCGGGTTGGTCTCGCGCTGGTGAGACGGGGAACTGGAACCGCTGAGAGATGGCACACGCACGGGCAACGATCGATCGGGACAAGGCCCGCGACGCAGGCATGGCCTTTGTCCTGCTCTGCCTGCTTGGAGCCGGATGGTCGCACGCCCGGTGGCTCGAATGGACGGCCATCGCCGCACTGGTCGTCGACATGGTCTGGCCGGCCGCCTTCACGCCCTTCGCCGTCGTCTGGTTCTGGTTGTCCGAAGTGATGGGCGCGGTTGTCTCGAAGATCCTGCTGACCGTGCTGTTCTTCGGCGTGGTGACCCCCATCGGCCTGGTGCGGCGGGCACTCGGCCTGGACTCGATGCGCCTGAGGCAGTGGCGGCGCGGCCGGGAGTCAGTGTTCACCGTGCGCGATCACCACTACACGTCAGCGGACATCGACCGTCCGTACTAGCGAGGGACCATGCAGTTTCTGACAGACCTCTGGGGCTTCCTCAGGACACGCAAGAAGTACTGGCTGCTGCCGATGATGCTGGTGCTTCTGCTCTTCGGTGCGCTCGTCTTCCTGGCAGGCGGCACCGCGGTGGCGCCGTTCATCTACACGCTGTTCTAGGACGCCGCCCAGGACGATGCCCAACGCGATACTCGGGATCTCCGCCTTCTACCATGACAGCGCGGCCGCCATGCTGGTGGACGGCGAGATTATCGCCGCCGCACACGAAGAACGGTTCTCGCGCAAGAAGCACGACGCCTCGTTTCCGCGCCTTGCGGCGCGCTACGTCCTCGATGAAGCGGGACTGGCGGCGTCCGACATCACCTGCGTGGCGTTCTACGACAAGCCCTTCCTGAAGTTTGAGCGCCTGCTCGAGACGTACCACGGCTTTGCGCCTTCCGGGCTGCGGAGTTTCCTGTCGGCGATCCCGGTCTGGATCAAGGAGAAGCTCTTCATGCGGGAGATGCTGGCCGGCGAGTTTCTGAAGCTCGGACTCGGCACGCCGCAGGTACTTTTCCCCGAGCACCACCTCTCACATGCCGCAAGCGCGTTCTACCCGTCGCCGTTCGACGAGGCGGCGATCCTCACGCTCGACGGTGTCGGGGAATGGGCCACCTCCACCATCGGCCACGGACGCGGCGCCGACATCACGGTCCTGCGTGAGCTCGAGTTTCCCCATTCGCTCGGCCTGCTCTACTCCGCGTTTACGGCCTACCTCGGCTTCCGCGTCAACTCTGGTGAGTACAAGCTGATGGGTCTGGCGCCGTACGGCGATCCCGCGTCGGCTGAGGTGCGGACCTGGCGCGACGCCATCTTCTCGGAACTGGTCGATCTCCGAGACGACGGATCGTTTCTGCTGAACATGGCGTACTTCAACTACGCCACGGGCCTCACGATGTGCCGGAACGAACGGTGGCAGGCGTTGTTCGGCTTTGCGCCACGCGGTACGGATGATGAGATCCTTCCGCACCACATGAATCTCGCGCTGGCCATCCAGCAGGCGACTGAAGAGATCGTCTTCAAGCTGGCGGACACGGCGCACGCCCTGACCGGATCGCGTCACCTGACGCTGGCCGGAGGCGTCGCGCTCAACTGCGTCGCCAATGGCAAGCTGCTGAGGCGCGGCCCATTCACCGACATCTGGATCCAGCCGGCGTCTGGTGACGCGGGTGGCGCGCTCGGGGCGGCCCTGGCGGCGTGGCACATCACCAACGGTCAGCCGCGCCAGACCCCGGTCACCCCGGATGCGATGAAGGGCGCGTATCTGGGTCCCGCGTTCGGCGCCAGCGATGTCGAGCGCATGGCACGCCGATTTGGTGCGGTGTCGACGCGGTTTGATGACGTCGATGCGCTCTGCGATCACGTGGCCGCCCTGATTGACGCAGGCAAGGTCGTCGGATGGTTCCAGGGACGGATGGAGTACGGCCCGCGCGCCCTCGGGAGCCGCAGCATCGTCGGCGATGCCCGCAATCCCGAGATGCAGCGCCGCATGAATCTCAAGATCAAGTACCGGGAGGGATTCCGGCCGTTTGCGCCGTCGGTCTTGGAGGAATGCATCAGCGAGTACTTCGATCTGGACCGGCCGTCGCCCTACATGCTGCTGGTAGCGCCGGTTGCCGAACGTCGCTGCCATCCTCTTCCAGAGAACTACGCGTCACGGCCGCTCTATGAACGGCTCTACTTCCAACGCTCCGACCTGCCGGCGATCACGCACGTCGACTACTCGGCCCGCATCCAGAGCGTGAGCCGCGCCACGCACGAGCGCTACTGGCGGCTGATCAACGCGTTCCGCCGCCGAACGGGGTACGGCGTCATCGTCAACACGAGCTTCAACGTGCGGGGCGAGCCCATTGTCTGCACGCCGACCGATGCGTACCGGTGCTTCATGACGACGGAGATGGACGCGCTCGTGATCGAGGATTTCGTGTTCGACAAGGCGGCGCAGAAACCGTGGTCCGAGGAGGACCGCCGGAAGTACCTGGGCGCGTACGGCGTCGACTAGTACGGTCGCCAACGAAGGTGCTGAGGCCCCGGGTCCTCAGGCCATGCATCCGGGCACCTGTCAGCGGCCCCAGGACGAACACGCGGACATCTGATACGAGGGGAATTGCTGCGCCAGGTACGGGCATAGCTCGGTGTAGATCTCCCGCGCCGCTTCGGTGGATCCCTCGACGTTATAGTGGATCAGGTCGAAGTAGTACCGGCTCGAGTGCGGGAACCCGGCCGCCAAGTCGACAACCTTGCTGTGTGTCTCCGCGCCAACCCGCCGCAGCACATCGTTGTACCGCTCCAGGATCGACCAATACAGCTCGCCGTCCACATCATCGCTAAACGGGATACGCCGCAGGTCGGTCCCGGTCACGTCGTCCAGACCACGACCCAGCACCGTCGTCTGCGTCAGGAGCACCGGCTGGATGCCCGCCTGTCGCGCCAAGGTCACCAATTCGCGCACACGCCTCTCGAATGCCACGAGCGCGACAGTGGCCTCTGCCCTCTTCGTGGCGACGGTGTCGGGCGACGAGACGATCTGGCGCGCGTGTTGAAAGTCGAAGTAGGCGTGGCCCAATCCGACACGGCGTGCCTGGTAGGTGCGCCACAACGTGAGCACTGCCTGGAGGACCTTACTGTAGGGCTCGATGCGCCTGACGACATCCGCGTCAACCATCGAGCGATCCCACTGATTGAGATCGGCGCGGCCGATATCGTTGATGCCAACCAGGTACAGCACGACCTTCGGCTTCAGCGGCACGACGTAGTCGTTGACGAGGATCAGATTGCCGAAAGTGGAGTGGCCGCTCAATCCCGCGTTGTTCAGCCAGAACGGCCTGAAACTGGCCGACAGCAGCTGCGCGAGCTGGTCCGCCCAGGTGCGGCCCTCGGTGATATGGGCCGACTCGGTCGTGCTGCCGCCGATGGCAACGATGGACAATGCGGAATCCAAGCGGGCTGGCGGATCGGCTCCGCGGAATCCAAGCGAGTTGCGCCGGATCGTAATGAGCGAATCGAGTCCGGGATAGGGCGGCAGACGAACCTGAGTCGTCACGTTCGTCCGAAGCGTCACGCGTCCACCGACGACCGTACTGGTCAACGGATTGTGAATTCTCAAGATGAGTTCACAGAGAGCCAGCATGGCGAGACTGCTCGCCGCGACGATGCCGACATTGACCAGCCAGTTCTTTGTTCTCGTCATCGGGAGGACGATCTCGGCGTGTAGGGTCCGGAGCGGTCTATTATAATGGCCTGGTCGCGAGCGTCATAATGATGAGGGCGCACCTTCCCTTGCGGAGCGTCCGGTGCAGCGTCCCCGCGACATGCAACGTCCCGGCGCATTGACAGCCGCTTTTGGCGTCGGCTAAGCTCGGGCTTCCACGGGCCGATTCTGGTGAAATCCGTCAAGACCATCATCTCCATATCCGCGGCAGCCCTCCACCTGCTGGTCGTCGCCAGCATCGTGCGGCAGCCGCTGGACGTCCAGAAACAGGCCGATGTCCCGATGTTCCTGTCGTCGCGCCTCTATCACGACAGCACGCGGATGGTGGGACCTGGCGTGGACTTCTTCTGCGTCTATCATGCGGGCGTCAATGCCGGCACCGGCACCTCGGTCTACCGGCAGCGCGAGGTCAGGCCCACCACGCCCTACTACTTCGAGTTCCGCTACCTCCCGATCGTGGCGGACACGCTCGGTCGGGCGGTGACGTGGTTGCCGCCGCTCACCGCGTATCGCGTCTGGGTCATCGCGACCGACGCACTCTGCTGGCTACTGATCGTCGTCGTGTTCGGGCGCCTGCGGGCAACAGGACCGGGCTTCCTGGCGTGGTTGACGATCGTGCTGAGCACCCCGTTTGCGCTCGAATTGCACATGGGGCAGTTCACGTTCGTGGCCACAGCCATGCTTGCGCTCAGCCTGTGGTTGTCGGAGCGCGGCCAGCCATCAGCGCGGTGGAACGTGAACCGTGTGGCCTCGGCGGCCTTGATGGTTGTCTCCATCGTGTTGAAGCTGTTTCCCGCCGTCACTCTGGTCGCCTGGGTTCGGCGTCGCTCATCCTGGAACTGGCTCGCCGCCGTCGTGGGCGGCGTCGCGCTGCTGACGATTCCGCTGTTCGTGTCCGACCCCGGCACCTGGTACGACTTCCGGGACGCGAACGCCGTCGAGATGCCGAATCCGGGGAACTTCGGATTCATGGCGGCGTTGTTTTTCACACTCGAACGTCTGGGAATCGTGTGGACTCGGGACCTGTGGTCGATGGTGATTGCAGCGGGACTGCTGCTCTGGGTCGGCATCGCGGCCTGGGTCGTGCTGCTGGCTCGCCGCCAGGCGTGCTACGCAGAAGTCGCTGTGTTGCTGCTGGCCGAATACCTGGCCTCGTACCAGATTTGGGAGCACCACATGAGCGGAGCCATCGTCGCGGGTGGGCTGCTCGTCGTCGCGATGGCACGGCACAGTCTGGCATCAATGGACACGGATCCGGCTGAGGCGAGATTCAGCCGCACATGCGCCTGGTTGACCGCTGGTTGTCTCGTGCTGCTGGCGCTGCCAACGCCCTACGCCCTGTTTGAGGCCAACCCGAAACTGTGGACGTTCGGTCAGCGTGCGTTCGTGCAATGGGCCAAGCCTCTGCCCACGCTTGGCTTGTTCATCGCTGGCCTGGTGTGGCTCGCCCGGGAAGGGCTCGGCCGACCGTCGTGGACCGACTCATCGCGTCAGGTGGGACGCCCCTGACGTCTGATCAGAACGGCCTCAATGACGATGGCCGCTACCGGGACCGAGACGCCGGCAAACAACCAGACTGGGTTCGCGCGGAGGGGTACGAGGGCTACCCACGCTGCGACGGCGATCACGCCGTACCGGGTCACGTACTTCGTCAGCGTCCACGCCGCACCGGCAAGCCCCGGTCTGCCCGCCTCGTCTTTTCGTGCTTCAACGTTTAGCGCTTTGCTCGCCCGGGCATCGACGCTTTGCCGGATCACGCGATAGCTGAATGCCATCACACCTGTGCCGGCCAGTACGCCGAGTGCGCCTTCCGGCCGGCCGCGGTCCAGTACAAGCGCTGCGATCGCCACGACAGCGGCGATCCCTGCCGAGTTTCGAAGGATTCGCCGAAGCGTCGGATCGTGTTCCTGGTGTGCAGGCACGGTGGGTCCTAGGAACCAGCTCCGCGGTCCTCATCGGCGGGTGTGTCGACATCACCGACGATGGGCGGCGCTGCTGGCATGTTGGCTCCATCCGCCGGCGCGCGTGGCGGATTCCCTCGCGGATACGACTGGGACACGATTCGGTACACGTTGACGATCCCGGCAGCCAGCCCGAGAAAGAAGAAAACGAGCGTCAGAAGCGGCGCAGTGCCGAGCCATCGGTCGAGCCTGTCGCCAATCCAGAACCCCATGACCAGCGCTAGCACGAACGCCAGCCCGACGGTACTGAGCGCGCCGGCTGCGCGTAATGCTTCGCCTGAGGTTTTTGTGGATCGGAATGCCATGCCGGTTGGCCTGAGTATGACCCAGGGGCAGGGGTGAAGGAAACAGAGACAGGCGAATCCCGCAGACGGACTACCCGATAGGGGTAGGGAGAGACGATTGTGTTCGTCCCCCCCTCCCTCCGAACTGGACGGGCGGTTCTCCCGCATCCAGCTCTCCAGTTGGTGGTGTCACCTCGATGAGGGGTGACGCGCAGCAGCGTAGGCGTCGACCAGA